>NZ_JAUBRA010000003.1:5000-215844 GCF_036701555.1 Microcoleus sp. Pol10D4 | reverse complement strand
TACTTTTGTTACCTCTGTGGAAAAAATCCTGAAAGAATTTGGAGAAAACTATGTAATTAATTTTGTCTAGCTACTTATCGCAGCGAACAGTCCTGTAAAATAAAAAAAAATCGTGCTGAAAAAGGCGATTTCAAGGGAGCATAAAAATACCCTCTCCGATGTAGAGAGGGGCTGAAAATCCCCAAAAACTTCGCTAAACTCGCGTTAAAAACTGTGGCACCTATCAACAACAGTCCAAGACGCTGCAGCCGGGTTTTTTTGCTCAAACACTTTCCTCCATTCCGGTACCCGGCTAAAAATAACCGGAACGCTTGAGTTTGTGTGTCTCCAAGACAGAGAAATACTTGGCGTAAGCCCTTAGCGACCGTCTTTGTCAATGTCGCCAGGAACAGCGCGTTCCACCCGATCCCAAGCGTCGCGCGTGGCGGGCTTAGCTTTTTCCCAAGTCACTTTAGACTTACCCCGATTTGTTTCGTAGTCGCGCCGCAAATCGTCTTCGATCTCGTGGTATTTCTTACCCGTAGCGCCATAGCGACTGTATCCTTCATAACCCGTGCGGTATGCAGGCTGATAGTCTTCGTAAGTCGCGCTAGTGTCCACGTAAGGACGGGAACTGTAGTTGCTTTGCCAGTAAGCCTCTTCTACCGTGGGGTCGATCGCCTCGCCCACACCTTTGCCCACTAAACCGCCGCCAAACGAACCCACCACAGCGCCTACCACTGCTCCTACAGGCCCGCCGATGGCACCGCCGATCGCAGCACCTGCAGCACCCGCACCCGCCGCACCAATACCCGTTGCGACTGGATGGGCCCCTGTTTCGCCCGAAATCGGGTCGAGGTTAGCATCAGGTTCATGTACCGTTTTTTTGTCATCGCTCATGATATTTTTTTCCTTTTATCTAACTGTAACTCTTAATTAAATTTACCTTTTAAACTCATCTCTATTCATCTTCCTTGAGGATGAATCTGCTAGCTTAAAAAGCAGGGAAATGAAAAAATAGTTCGGGACTCAAAAAGTAGTTTTACACGTTACTCTAAAGCGATCAGGGGCGCCGAGGCGCACCCTAGATGATTATGTTCAAGTGAGTTCTGATCTCGGCTCAATTGTTTACTCACGGAAGCTGTGTATTTACCAGCAACTTGAGTTAGATATAAATCTCTTGATTTATTAGTTGCCCGTTACCTTTTCGATCAAATCTTCAGCTTTTTGAACTATGCCTTCTTGCGGGTGTTCTCCCTTGTACTCCTTTAAGCTTTCGTCGTAAGCTTTCTCGACCTTTGCAGGATTTTGAGAGGTTTTGACTATTTCTTCGTAAGCTGCTTGGGGATTCAGATCCTCGAAACTTTCTGCGGGGTCAGTAATTTTAGCTTCTGGCTGCGCCTGAGTTCTGTCTTGACCTGCGTAAGCAGACTGACTGGGTACTACCGCTAGACTTAGCAGACCAATGAACGCCAGGGTACAGACCAGCAAAATGCTTTGGCTCAATGTTTGTCCTAGAGCTTTTAAAACCCGCTTCATATCAACTTCTCCTGGTATTTTTTCGCAAAAATTATGGTGTTTGTCGCCCCTTCACTGCGATCGCACATTGACAACCTTGGTTCAATCGCAATCTTTGTCGCAGCTACCGCATCTAGAGCGAGCCAAAAGGGATGTTTCCCGTGACCTCCAATATCTTAAGCGCCTGCTTGTTATTATTACTTCTACCAAAAGATAGATTAGTTAGACAAGCGGAACTCATCTCATATCAGGGGCGATCGCAATTCCTGCGAGGAACCCTATCTAGGGGTTTTCTCATCAATTACGAAGCCCCTGACTCTTCTATTTCGGCGCGTCTTTTGCGTCTTCGCAGTTCGGGCAAAAATCCCATTTCCCAACATTTTAAATTGCTAAAAATAACCTACTAACTACAAAACAACCTGCTCTATGTCTAGTTTTCTGTTCTGCATAGCTCGTTCAAATAGCTCAGTAGAAAGAGCTTGTTCGACCGACCAAACTCCGGGTTTTTCCAGTTTTCCTTCTAACATTAATTGAGCTATGCTGCCAGTACCGATGCCCGTAGCGACGGCAGCACTGGGGTGTACCGCTGTCGAGCAAACTTTAGCGGGTTGACCGTTTTTGAGACCAGTCACTTGCGATCGCACTGCCACACCAACCCCACTAAAACTATTAGTAACACTGGTCATCCCATAACTGACGTAGGAGAGAAATTCAATCACGGAGTTATTTTTGAGCCAGCTAGCAGGCCAATACTTGGCAACAAACCAGGTAAGGTGATTGTAAAGGTCGGGAGACGTACCGAATTTAGTCACAACTGATTTGACGGCGAAAGTTTCGGGCAAAGTGATGGCTTCCGGCATATCGAACCAGTAAACCCCTGTGTTGCCGTAGGGTGCGGGAAATTCAATTGTTTCGCGATCGCTGTAGGGATTTACTTGCTGCCACTTGCGATCGGCCCAAACCTCAAAAGGGGTTTGCAGTCCTAAAAAAGTGGTTCTCATGACGGTAACGCCAGCACCGCCAGAACCTCCGACAACATAACTCAAATGGATATGTTCTGCTTCATCTAATTGTTCCACATCTCGGCGCACCATGCTATTAGACACACCGGGGAAAATGCCCGTGTTAATAATAGCAGTAATCCCAGCATTTTTAGCAGTTTCGCGCAATTCTAAAGCTCTGCGAGTAAAACTGCGGCTGTCGCTGACATCAGTATAATTAACACCTGCTTCGATGCAAGTTTTCAATACACTGGCGTCTCGGTAGTGAAAAGGCCCCGCACAGTGAACGACAAGATTAGACTCTGAAACAGCTTTTTGCAGGGCTGCACTGTCCGCTAAATCAAAAGTTTGGTACTGCACCCGATCCGGCGGCAATCCCGGCCCAATAGAGGCTTCAGAGTTGCGTCCGGTAACGGTAATTTCTGCGTCGGTATGGGTAACAAGGTCTTGGGCAACGCTGCTGCCAATTCGTCCCCGCCCGCCGACAATCAAAACTCGGTTTGCCATCGCTAAAAAAAGGGTAACGCCACTTCTCAGTTTCTCAACTTGGGGCCGGCGTTTTCATCCACATAAAGTATGAATTTATGAGAATGTCAGATGCTGGGGGATCAGTGGCGATCGCCCTGATTCGGAGATGGGGAGCGACTTCTACCAGCGACTTGCCTGTTTTGCTTTCATTAGAGGTTTGGCTGCGATACTAAGTTTAAAAATGGCTTCAGCGTTAACTTTTTCTTCTAATATTGAGAATTTTTTCGAGGGAATATGCTCTCTGATGACAAAATATTTTAACAGATTTGACGCAGCGCGAACCGCCGCCAGCCTTGGCGAAAGATGCAGCGGATTTAGAAAAGATATTGAGGGCGATCGCAAATCGTTTTCCCTTCACAGGGAATCAACCAGAAAAAATTCTCGCACTCGCACACTGATAAATCAATACAAACAAACGCAGATGAATCACATCTGCGTTTATCTGCGTTTATCTGCGGTTCCTAAAAATCTTACTTCTCATTACTCCGAAATACCGACTTACCCTTCGCTTTCAGAGTGTTAGCCGCATCTGCGAAAGTCTGCGCGAAAGGCTGCTGCGAGTGCATGAAAACGCGAGCGGTATTACGTCCCGGCATACCCGAAATTGAGCCGCCCGGATGCGTTCCCGCCCCGGTCAGAAACAAACCGTCGATCGGCGTTTTGTAATTCGCCAACTCCGGCAAAGGACGGAAAAATATCATCTGATCTAGTGTCATATCAACGTGATAATAATTTCCCTTCAAAGCCCCCAAACGTTCTCCCAATTCCGCCGGACTTTCCACGTGGCGGCCGATAATTGCATTTTTGATATTGGGGGCGTATTCTGCTAATTTATCAATGCAGCGATCGGCAACTTTGTTTTTCAGCTCATCCGTCCAACCCGTACCGTGCTGGCCGGTTCCTTCAGCATTTTCGATCATGTAAGGAGCAAAAAATTCAATCCAAGCCGTATGATGTCCGGGGGGAGCCATTGACGGGTCTAGTACCGTCGGAAACACCACATACATCGATGGGTCTGAGTCGGGAATTCTGCCAATTGAAGGGTCGCTGTGAGCGATTTCAACGTGTCTCACCGAGTCTGCAATTAAAACCGAACCGATTAAATATTCGTCCCGATGATTCCAGCGCTCAAACTTGGGCATTTCATTGAGAGCTAAGTCTATTTTGAGAATAGTCTCGTTGTTGTTAACAATTTTGCGCTCCAATCTTTCCCGCAAATTCGGGTCAGCAGCATCGACATCGCTGTCATCCATTAAATGCAGAAACAAGCGCTTAGCATCAATATTAGAAATGACACCTTTTGTAGCGCGGTATTCCGTGCCGTTGGCAACTCGGACTCCCACAGCGCGACCGTCATCAACTAATATTTTCTCGACGTGCTGGTCGGTAAGTACCACGCCCGAGTATTTTTTCACTACACTAAGCAGCGCTTGCACTAATGCACCCGTCCCTCCGCGCGGTCTTGCCATGCCGGGATTGTGCCTCATTGCCAGCATAATTGCGCCTACAGCCAGAGTTTTTTGCGAAGGAGGCGCGCCGAGTTCTGCGGCGAATCTTGCTAGGGGTGCTTTGATAAATTCCTCGTCAAACCACTCGTTGAGAATGTCTTCCGCGCTGGTGAGCATCGTGCGAACAAAGTCCAGCGTTTTGTCGGGGGAACCTATTACTGAAAATAAATCTTTGAGTTTGGCAATATCGTAGTTGCCTGCAATATCTATGAGGGATTTTGGTGGCGCATTAAACATCGGAACCATTGCACCTAAAGCCCGCTGCCAAAAGTCTGTATATTCAGCATATTTTTTGGCATCGCGCTCGTTGTAGCGGGCAATTTCAGCACAAGTTTTTTCTACTGATTTGTGCGCTAAGAAATATTTGCCGTCGGGATGCGGACAAAAGGCAACTGGATCGCAGAAAAGATATTCTAAACCGTGTTTTTCCAGTTCTAATTCTTCTACAACTGGCCCTAAATGGATAAATTCGTGGTCGATCGCGCACATATTGAATTTAAAGTCCGGCAATTCGGGAATCGCAGCTTCAGTAGTTGCCGCGCCGCCGGGAACCGAACGTTTTTCTAACAACAAGACCGTATATCCCGCTTTGAGGAGATAAGACGCACAGACTAGCCCGTTGTGACCGGCGCCTATGATAATGACATCATACGTTTGCATAGATGAAGATATGGGGATAGGATATTTTGCTCATTTTACAAATGTTAACAAGTTACCAGTCTCTACCGATAGAAATAGATTGATCTTAAGAGATTAGTTTGAGCATCTTACAAAAGAGATAGCCTGTCGCAAATTTTTAACTGCGATCGCCCTGATTTCCTCTTGAATTTACAGAGCGATCGCCAGAATCAAAACTAGCCCCAGTATAATACCGCATTTAGCCGCGTTTATCTGTGATTAACAAAAAACTTAAGCACCAGCAATATCTGCCCGATAAACCCGATTTTTTGAAACAACGAAGGAAGAGGCAAGAGGCAAGAGACAAAAGGCAAGAGAAAAAGTTTTGAGATTGTTTCCTTCCTCGCAACCCTGGGATTGGAAGGGTTAAGCCTTACAAAAATTACTTGCTCAAAACTCAAAACTAATTACCAATTACCAATTACCAATTAGTACCTTGAGAAATATTACTTTAGTTCCCGCAATGCCGCCTCAGCTTTTGTTGCACCATCATTGTTGCCTTGCTGGCGGTAAGTGTCGAGGGCTTGTTTAAAAGCTTCAATCGCTTCGGATTTGCGATCGCGTGCTTTGAGTGCCGTACCCATATTGTAATAAGCTTCGGCTCTGTTTGGTTCGAGCTTAATCACTCGCCCAAAAGTGGTAATCGCTCCTAAAAAATCTTGTTTTTTCAGTTGAATTTTCCCGATTCCTGCGTGTGCTTCCACTAAATTTGGTCGCACCGCAATAGCCCGCTGATAAGCTACCAGCGCTCCGTCGAAGTCGTTTTGAGCCTGGAGAAGTTCGCCAATTTCTAGCTGCACTTCTGGATTCCGGGGTTCCAATTTGGCAGCTTCTTCAAAAGCTGCTAGCCCTTCGGAAGTATAGCCGGCACCCAGCAAAGCAGTGCCTAATTTTAACTGGACACCGGCTTGTTTGGGAGCGAGTTCGGCTGCTTGTTGGAGTACGGTGACAGCACTGGCAAAACTTCCCTGCTGGATCAATACTAAACCCATTGAAGAATAAGCTTGCCAATTTTTCGGATCGAGGGCGATCGCCTCTTGGTATGCTTTAAAAGAACCGCTGTAATCTTTTTGCTGAAAGAGTACCACTCCAAGACCGATCCGGGCATTGACATTTTTGCGATCGAGCGCAGCGGCGCGGCGGTAAGCTGTGGCTGCTGCAGGATAGTTTTGCAAATTCGCCATAGCATACCCTAATGCGTATTGGAAGTCAGCATTGTTCGGTTCCAGACCGATCGCTTGTTGGTAAAATTCTACTGAGGCTTGATAATTGCCCTGACGCGCTTCTAAATAGCCAATACCCGAAAAAATGCGGGGGTTTTCCGTATCTAACCGTGCCGCTTCCTGATAAATGGCGATCGCCTTACTGTAGTCTCCTAAATCTACCAACTCGCGCCCTTGTCGCAGCAGAGCATCTAAATTTGAATCATTTTGAGGGTTGACTTGAACTAACGTTTCTGCTGACAGTGCTATCTGCGGCGCTGCGACAGCGAGTCCTGCTACCAAAAGCGTACTGAATACTAAGAGACTTTGTTTGTATACGGCCATTTGTTTCAAAGCGTGTGTGGAATGAAAGAGCGAGTTGCTGTCCGCTTGTCAAGCTGACAGCTTAGGGTTTGCCGGAAATCTTTGAACGGGGAGATGTAGTAAATCTACAGAACTCGACTAACTCAAAATGTTCGTATTTGAGGCCAACTGATGATTGTAACAACAACTGATATTATCCAAGGATCAGAAATTCAATCTTACTTGGGAATAGTAACTGCTGAGGTGGTTTACGGCACCAACGCCCTGCGAGATTTCTTCGCGGGCATTCGCGACATCATCGGCGGGCGCACCGGCAGTTACGAGGAAGTGTTTCTCAAAGGACAGCGAGAGGCCCTCGCGGAACTCGAAAAACGAGCTCAGCGCCTGGGCGCCAATGCCGTAATCGGGGTGGAAGTTGACACCGGCACGATTAATGTAGACACAAACGGGGCTTTGCTGCTGATTACTGCCGTTGGGACGGCTGTAAGACTGCGCTAAGCTGTCCTTCCTGTATACGTCCGCGAACTTTTCTAACTGGATAAATATAGTTATCCGTCATCAGTCATCAGTCATCTGTCATTAGTGGCGGGCTGAGGGCTGATGACTTTTTCATTTCTTTCTTCAGACATAGAGACTGGTTATTTCCCCAGGCAGATATAGTTTTTATCAATCTCAGCCACAATCAATGCTTAAGGTGAAAGATTGTTAAAAATTAAAGCAACTCTAAGAGGAAAAAAAAACCTATGTCATACGTAAATAGACCTGTAGATAACGTTGGTACCGAACCCGTGGTCGTAAATTCAGTGATGGAATACCACGATCGAGTACGTTGGGGCCCGATTTTTTCAGGTTTGGTAATTGCGATCGGCACACAACTGGTGTTAAGTGCATTGGGCGCTGCGATCGGCTTGAGCAACATTGCTAATTCAGGAGCTCCGCGCAGTATTTCAGGAGACGTGGGTACCGGCGTCGGAATTTGGTCAATTATCAGTTTGTTAATTAGCTTGGCCGTTGGCGGTTGGGTAACGGCTCGCGCTTGCGGCCCGATGAATCGCAACACAGCGCTTTTGAACGGCGCAATTTTGTGGGCAACGACCTTAACAATTGGCTCTTGGCTGTTAGCAAATGGCGTGGCCGGTACTTTTGGCGTCATAGCTGCGAATGCGGGAGAAGCAATTAATCAAGCGCAGCAAAGCGGGGTCGATTTGCCGAACCAAGCGCCTAACGTAACTGCTCAGGATACTCGCAATATCGCTGGTAATGCTGCGAAAGCTGGTTGGTCATTTTTGTTCGGCTCGCTATTGGGTTTAGTTGCTTCGATGGTAGGAGCATCTGCCGGTGCACGCACTCCCCGGAATTACTCATAAAAGTTTCGTCAGATACGGAAAGTTCATATTCATGAAAGCACTTTTGTTAAGGTGCTTTTTTGTTGGTTTTTCCTTCCCAGGTTCTAGCAGGAAAGGCATTTCTGGAGGCATAGCCTCCAGGTTTTTAAGTTGAGGAATATTGAGGCATAGCCTCTGGAACTGCGTTACCAGGCAGAGCCTGGTAACGAGTATAAGAACGAGAAAAACGACAGAAAAAAGTGTGAAGCCCACCCTATAAATTAAGCGCTGAAGTATTTGGCGGCTGGGTGATAGGTGATAATTGCCGTTGTTGATTGTTCGGGATAAAGTTGTTCGCTTTCATCCATGTAGAGGTTGATACGATCGCACTTTAACAATTCCAGTTGCTTGTACTGATCCGCCATGTTCGGACAAGCGGGATAGCCGAAACTGTACCGCGAACCGCGATATCTTTGTGCCAGCATATCGCGAATATTGTCCGGTTCCTCGCTACCAAAGCCCAATTCCCGGCGAATTCGCGCGTGAGTCCATTCTGCTATTGCTTCCGCTGTCTGTACCGCTAACCCGTGAAAGTAGAGATAGTCGGTATATTGATTGTTAGCAAATAGCTTTTGCGCGTACTCTGTAGCAATTTCTCCCACTGTCGCTACTTGCATCGGAAATACATCGATTTTACCCGATTCTTTGGGCGCAAAGAAGTCGGCAATGCACAGTCGGCGCGCCGATTTTTGGCGGGGAAATGTGAATGTTGCAGCGGGTGTCGATACATCTTGCCCGTTATTCATAATTTCCGGGTCGTACAAATACAAAGAATTGCCTTCAGCTTGACAGGGAAAATACCCGTAAATTGCTTGCGGCTGCAGTAAATTTTCGGCGATAATTTTGTGTTTCCACTCTTCCAAGATGGGATAAACTTTCTCAGCTAAGAAAGCGTCGTATTCTTCCCGCGATTGGTCTTTGGGCTTGCGGAACTGCCACTGACCGGCAACTAAAGCTTGCAAATCTAAGTGCCAGAAAATCTCCTCAAAGGGGATGTCTTCTCCCTGCAACAGTTTCGTTCCCCAGAAAGGAGGAGTCGGGCGATCGATATCTGCAGCAACCGCTTCGGATCGCTTGGTATCTATCACCACAGGAGTGTCTGCTTTCTTGGCATCTTCTACAGAATTTTCTGGCGCCGTTTTAGCTTCTTTAACCGCCCCATTCTCCTGCCCTATTTCATCTAAAAATCCCGCCAAATTTTCCCAGTTACCAGCAGATTTGGCTGGCATGAGTTTCTCCATAAAGTGCAAGTCAGAAAACGCATCTTTGCCATAAATTACTTTACCTTGGTAAGTATTTTGGCAGTCTTCATGTACAAACTTGGGAGTCAAAGCCGCGCCGCCCAAAATTACCGGAACCGTGATTCCTTTCTGGTTGAATACTTCCAGATTTTCTTTCATGAATGCGGTGGATTTTACCAGCAAGCCACTCATCGCAATACAGTCAGCTTTGTGCTTTTCGTAGGCTTCGATGATATTGTCAACTGACTGTTTAATACCCAAGTTTATCACTCGGTAGCCGTTGTTTGATAGGATAATATCAACCAAGTTTTTGCCGATGTCGTGAACGTCGCCTTTGACAGTAGCGATGATGAATGTTCCTTTGGCGTTGTCGCCGGATTCGGACTTTTCCATGTACGGTTCTAAATAGGCAACTGCCGCTTTCATGGTTTCTGCTGACTGCAATACAAATGGCAGTTGCATTTGTCCAGAACCAAATAATTCTCCGACTACTTTCATCCCGTCTAATAGGAAAGTATTGATAATGTGGAGAGGCGGATAGGTTTCTAATGCTTTGGCGAGTTGGATGTCGAGCCCAATGCGTTCGCCGTCGATGATGTGCTGCTTGAGGCGTTCTTCTACCGGGAGGCTTGCGTCTTCTGTACGATCGCGCTTTGTGGTTTTGCCCGCAAACACCGTTGTCAGGTCGCCCAAGGGGTCATAAACGCAAATATCGCCGTCAAACTCCCGTTCGTCGTAAATGAGTTTACGGCAGATTTCTTGGTGTTTGGGGTCGATTTTGGCCAGGGGCAAAATCTTATTAGCGCTGACAATTGCCGAGTCCATCCCGGCTTGCATTGCTTCGTGCAAAAACATCGAATTCAAAACTTGCCGCGCCGCCGGATTCAAGCCGAAGGAGATGTTAGAAACTCCTAAGATGACGTGACAACCTGGCAATTCTTGGCGAATGCGGCGGATGGATTCGATGGTAGCTTTGCCGTTTTTTCTGTCTTCTTCAATCCCGGTGGAAATGGGCAAAGCTAGGGTATCAAAAAAGATTTCCTCGGCGGGAATTCCGTAGGCGACGGCGGCGTTATAGGCGCGTTGGGCGATCGCAAATTTTTGGTCGGCTGTTCTGGCCATCCCGTCTTCGTCAATTGTACCAATAACTATGCCCGCGCCGTATTTTTTCGCCAACTCCAAAACTTGATAAAAACGCGGTTCTCCGTCTTCGTAGTTAGTGGAATTCAGCAAGCATTTGCCGCCCGCAACTTTTAAGCCAGCTTCCATCTTTTCCCATTCTGTGGAATCCAGCATTAAAGGGAGAGTTGCATTAGTCACAACGCGGGAGACTAATTCTTTCATGTCTCGCACGCCGTCGCGGCCGACATAATCAACGTTGATATCAAGAATGTGCGCGCCTTCTCGCACTTGTTCCCTGGCCATTGCTACTAAACCGTCCCAGTCTTCGGCGTTTAGCAAATCGCGGCATTTTTTGGAACCGCTGGCGTTGAGTCTTTCGCCGACAATTAAGAAGGAATTCTCTTGTTCGTAGGGTTGGGCGCTATAAATTGAAGCGGCGGAAGGTTCCCAAGTAATTTCGCGGATTTTGGGTTTAAGAGTTTTGCCAATTTCTGATAGTTCGCGGATGTGATCGTAGCGGGTGCCGCAGCAGCCACCGATGACTTGCACGCCTAAGTCTTCGACAAAGCGCATCAAGGCCATTTTTAATTCTATTGGCGTGAGTTTGTAGTGCGCGTGGCCGCCGATGTTTTCGGGTAAACCGGCGTTGGGAACGCAGGAAACGACGAAGGGTGAATGTTCGGAAAGGTATTTGACGTGTTCGGCCATGCGATCGGGCCCGGTGGCACAGTTCAGGCCTAAAATGTCAATCGGGTACGGCTGCAAAATGGCTAGGGCGGCGCTGATGTCGGAACCGACTAACATTGTGCCGGTGGCTTCCATTGTGACTGATACCATTAACGGAATTCGCGCACCTTTTTTCTTAAATACTTCTTCAATGGCATTTAATGCTGATTTAATTTGCAGCACATCTTGACAAGTTTCGACAATAAATAAGTCAACGCCGCCGTCATAAAGTCCTTCTGCTTGTTCGGTAAAAGCGGTGGTGAGTGTGTCGAAATCGATGTGTCCTAATGTGGGCAATTTGGTGCCTGGCCCGATCGATCCTGCGACAAATCTCGGTTTTTCTGGTGTGGAAAATTCGGTGGCGATACCCTTGGCGAGTTCGGCTGCTGTTTTGTTGAGATAATATGCTTTGTCTGCCAAATCGTATTCGGCGAGCACGATGGAAGCAGCGCCGAAGGTATCTGTTTCGATGACATCGGCCCCTGCTTCGAGGAATCCCCGGTGCACGTTGGCGACGGCTTCCGGTTTGGTGTGGACGAGATATTCGTTGCAGCCTTCGTATTCTTTGCCGCCAAAGTCTTCTGCGGTGAGGTTTTGGACTTGCAGGTTGGTTCCCATTGCGCCGTCGAAGACGATGACGGGGCGTGAGGGGTGGTGGAGGCGATCGAGGAATTTGCTATTCATAAGCGGTCAAAAAAAACGCAGGTGCTATATATTTACAATTTTATCTATTGTGCAATATTGTCAACAATTATGTGACTGTTGGGGAACGACTAATTACTGAAGGATTTAATGCTGCTAACAATAGTTCGTAGGCGCAAGCCGGGGCGTAGCCATCGTACCTGTAATTTTACCGATCGCCCTGGATTCTTGTCAAAATTCTGTTGTGGGTGAGGCTGCGGGGGGAAAACGGGCGATCGCAGGTGAGGGATTTTTTCGTTTAAATGTTGAGGAATTGCGGGAAAATGCGATCGCCACAATTAAACGAGTTATATAGCAATCCTAAATGACTCGTAAATTTTTACTCCACCCCAACCCTCTCCGAACCCGCTGGGAGTCCATAATAAATTTACCCATGATGCGAGGATTGCTCTATAACTAAAGCATTAAGATTTCTTTCTCATTTTTCTGTTTGAAGACCTTTTAGGCAGTCGCTTAATTTCACTTTCGCCTCCTTGAATGTCTACTTTATTGAGATTTTCTTCTACTTCTTCTATAATTTCTAAATCAACAATTTCAACATCGCCCCCGCTGACTTCTTCCTCTTCCTCAATCTCCTCCGAATTCGGTGGATTTGGGATTAACTGCACCGCTAACCCAGAAGCTTGAACCGACAATTCTTCGATTTTTTCATTAATTTCAGCTTCTCCAATCCGATTCTCAATTTCCGCCACCACTAAATCTTCCTCGGTAGCAGGAAAGTTATCAATTTCTTGACTAATTTCAGTTTCTCTGATTTCCTTGTCTACTAGCTGCATGGATAACTGCTGCTTTTCCCTTGACAATTCATCAACCTTAGTCACAAGCATTCTAATCTGTTCGTTGAGAACGCGAATTTCTCGGTTTTGCTGCTGAATCATTTCTTCGGCATCAGCAAGAGTTCGATTTCTCTCTAATATAACCTCATCTTTAGTTTCTAATTCCAAAGCGCTCATAGCCGCTTTAATTACATTATAAAAATGTGGCTTAGATACATCAACTTGTTTAGCATTATGGCGGCTTTTCCCCAAAAGTCCAATCTTTTGTCCTTGCTTAACAGCCAAAACAAAACCTTGATGATTTTTTATTTTTAATTCTTTGACAAAATCTACTTGAACTAAACTGCAAATATATTTGTGACAGTCAAAATAAAATTCTGCTTTCATCAAAAAGCACCCCTTTCTGCTACAGTCCCGCAGAATTATAGCATGAACAAGGTTAAAACTCGAACAAAATTTATAAAAATAGGGCGGGCGCGGAGGGCTGTACCCTAATTTATAAATGTATGCGATGTCAAGAGTTATTCGGGACTTATGCGAAAAATTGTTTGACGCGCTACTTCTAGCAGTAATGGGCGCATTGCGCCCCTACAAAATTAGGTTGGGCGGGCAGGAATTTAAATATTTTGGCTTAGCAAAATTCGTCAACTGCGACATATTTGATAAATTAATTAATTGCTTTTTTTGCTGACATAAGCGATTTCCCATCCGTGACGATAATAAGCTGTTTCTAAATCAACTATTTTCTGTTTAACTTGAGGCTCTAATTCAAACAAGCTTAGCTGAATTGGCTCATTATTTTTTTTTACTTTGTTAAACTTGCTCAAAAGTTTTTGTTCTAAATGCTGGTGCGATTCTAAATTGCCATCTGACAGAATGTGATTAATTTGTAAATTAAATACTTTAAGTTGGCGACACACTAAAATAGTCCGATGACAAGTAATCGGATCTTTTTCCGCACACATTAAACTGATTTTATAATTGGCTGCGCCTTGGAGCAAGCGCTGAATTCCTGCTGCAAATAGAGGAGTTGCTGCTATGCGATCGTATAAAGCTTTGCCGCTAGTATCGTAACAGCTTAAATCTTCGGGTCTCGCGCCCAACTCTTTGCCTAAAAAAACATATTGAATGCCGACACTTGACAAAGAAGCTTTAATTTCGGATTTATTAAAATGAGGTAAATAGCGGCTAAAAGGATGCGATCGCACGTCCGCAACCGCCGTAATTCCGTGTTGTTGCAGCAGCAAAACAAACGCTTCAATACTTAGATTGGAGTGTCCGATCGTAAATAATTCCATTGCTTCGATCTTACTATTCAGTCAGCCTGCGCGAAGGAGAGTTTTTGCAGCCCGATTGTTTCAACCTGTACACTTCAACCTGTGGGTTTTTTAACCAACTTTTGAATCACAAGTTGCAAAGCCAGCAGCATCAAACCCAAAGATGCAAAAGCAAAAACACCCGCACCCAAAGCCACAATTCCCATAACTAAAGTTCGCACAGCCGCGCCAATATTAATCGCAGTCACATTGTCAGAATGAATGGGGGAATTTGCAAAAGTTTGGACGATCGACAAAGTTAGCGCGTACAAAGCCGCCGCAAACCCGCCCGCGATTAGCGAACCCATCACGCACCGCAAAATCGTCGGTGGCGTGGAAGATGCAGAGGTTGCATCTTCCGCCGAACTCACAGGTTTAGAAGTAGAATTTGGATTAGTTAAATCAGTCATGGCGATTTTAGATTTTAGATTTTAGATTTTAGATTTCTGGTTAATTTACCAAAACTAAAATCGGTCTTGCATGACATATTATCAGTTCTTCGATCTCAATAGACTCTGCGAAAAGTTAGATTAATCTTGACCCTCGCCTGTTAGACCGGTTTAACGGGCGATGGCGATCGCACCCTCATCGAGTTAGACCCTCGAAATCGGCGGTTTCGTCTCGTTTCCCTGCGAAAAAATCTGAATTCCAGTATTGCTAAACGGTGCTACCCAAAAATCCAAATCGGGAGAAGCGATCGCACTTTTAACCCGTTCCATAACTTGCTGAGCCTGCTCTGAAGACTCGGCCAGCGCAAACACCGTCGGCCCGGAACCCGACATCATCGTTCCCAAAACCCCCGCCGACTCAAAAGCCTCCCGCAACTGCAACACCTGCGGGTACACGGGCAAAGCAACTTTTTCTAAATCGTTGTGCAGCAATTGACCAATTTTTGAGCGATCTTTTTGGGCGATCGCCCCCACCATCTGCCCCGAATGCAGCCTTTCCCGGCGGCAATCCAAATCTGCCGCTGCACAATAGGAACTACTGAACTGCTGGCGATAAGTTTGATACGCCCATGCCGTAGAAATACTGAGGTTGCGGTACTTCGCCAACACCACAGAAAAGCCACCCAAATCAGGCAGCGGCGACAGTTGATCTCCGCGACCAGTTGCCAAAGCCGTACCTCCAGCAATGCAAAAAGGCACATCAGAACCCAAAGTTCCCCCCAACTCTTGCAACTCCGACTGAGTAAGTCCCAATTGCCACAGCAAATCCATCCCGACTAAAACCGCAGCCGCATTTGCAGAACCGCCTGCGAGCCCCGCCGCCACCGGAATCTGCTTGTGAATGGCAATCTCGACTCCGCCGTATTTGGCCAAAGCATCGGGGAATTGCTTCGCCAACAAATCCGCCGCCCGGTAAGCGAGGTTATTCTTATCAGGAGGGACTTGCGGGTGATCGCAGCGCACGCGGATCGTGTCCGTACCGATCGCGCGCAAGTCAATTCGATCGGCTAAATCTATGCTTTGAAGTACCATCGCCAGTTCGTGATATCCGTCGGGGCGATCGCCTATGATTTCCAGATACAGATTGATTTTTGCTGAAGCTAGCAGAGAATATGAACGCATAGGTGATTAAGCCGCAGGTGAAAGAAACCCCTGGTTGAAATTAATTGACACCAGTCCGAGTCCATTTTCTCACAACTCAAAGGAAATATTATGCAGGAAATGTGGAAAACTTTTTTTAGTTCCGGGTCATTTATTCCTCACGGTCACTGCTATCTCTGGCAGACGCCGTTAGTCTGGCTTCACGTTGCCTCAGATTCTATAATTGCACTGGCGTATTTCTCTATCCCGATTACACTGATTTATTTTATTTCCAAACGCGAAGATTTGCCCTTTGACTGGATCTTTGCCATGTTTGGAGGCTTTATCGTCGCCTGCGGGATCACTCACATATTTGAAGTCTGGACGCTTTGGCATCCTACCTATTGGCTTTCAGGAACAATGAAAGCAATTACTGCCGTTATTTCCTTTGCTACAGCCATACTTTTGGTAGACTTAATCCCTCAAGCCTTAGCACTTCCCAGTCCCGCACAGTTAGAATCCGCCAACCGACTCCTAGAAGCGGAAATTGTCGATCGCCAATTAGCAGAAGCTGCACTAAAAAAAGCCAAAGAAGAATTAGAAACTCGAGTTGAGGAACGCACCGCAGAGTTAAAGTCTCAAACTCAACAGTTAGAATTGACAAACCGACTCCTAGCATCGGAAATTGTCGATCGCCAATTAGCAGAAGCTGCACTAAAAAAAGCTAAAGAAGAATTAGAAATTAGAGTTGAGGAACGCACCGCAGAGTTAAAGTCTCAAACTCAACAGCTCGAACAAGCATTGTCTGAATTGCAGCAGGCTCAATCCAAGCTAATTCAAAGCGAAAAAATGTCATCTTTGGGGCAATTGGTCGCTGGGGTTGCTCATGAAATCAACAATCCGATTAACTTTATTTACGCCAATGTTACTCACGCTCGCGAGTATGCCGATACTTTGCTAGAATTGGTGAATATCTATCAAGAGCAGTATCCGAATCCCCTACCCACACTGAAAGAAAAAATCCAGTCTGTAGATTTAGATTTTATTATCTATGACCTACCAAAAATATTAATTTCTATGAAAAACGGGGCCGAGCGCATTCTCGGTATTGTCAAGTCGCTGCGAATTTTTTCGCGCCATGACGAAGCAGAAATGAAATTAGCCGACGTTCACGAAGGAATTGACAGCACACTGATGATTTTGCAAAGCAGATTGAATGCTAAGCCGGGCTTGGGAAAAATTCAAATTATCAAAGAATATAGCAATTTACCCCAAATAGAGTGCTATCCGGGACAGCTAAATCAAGTGTTTATGAATATCCTGGCTAATGCTATTGATGCTTTAGAAGATGACAGCCACAGCGAGTCGATTGCAGGCAATGAAGCTAATCGCCGCCTCATCAAAATTTCTACCAAACTTTCAGACAGTGAAGTGGTAGAAATCCGAATTAGCAACAACGGGCCAGAAATAACAGAATCGGTGAGGAACCAGTTATTTAATCCATTTTTTACCACTAAACCAGTAGGTAAAGGCACGGGATTAGGATTATCGATTGGCTATCAAATTATCACAATAAGGCATAAAGGCGAATTGCAGTGTATTTCTGCACCGGGGAAAGGTGCAGAATTTATTATTCAAATTCCGATTAGCCTACAATAAGCATTTAAAAATTTCCATAAAACCTAAATTCAACTATTAGTATTCAGACCAAAAAATACTTAAGAAATACCCCGATATCCGAATTATTTAAGCATTCTGGTATCTAACATAATCCTGAACTTCAAACATCGCACATAATATTATTGCTCAACTCTACCCATTGAGCCACGCTTAAATCTTCAGCACGAGATTGAGGATTTATCTGTAACTCTTCTAACAAGTGAACGAGTTTATCTAAATCCACAGCCCCTTTCAAATTATTTCGCAGCATCTTGCGCTTGCTACCAAATCCCAACTTAACTAAATTCTCCAAATAGCGCGGATTAACCGCCGCAGTTTCTATCTGTCTGGGAAGCAGCCGCACCACAGCAGAATCGACTTTTGGCGGCGGAAAAAAGTCTTTAGACGGCACATCGCAAATTAACTCGCATTCTGCTAAATATTGCACCCGCACCGACAGCGCGCCAAAAGCTGTCGAACCCGGTTTAGCGTAAAGCCTTTGGGCCACTTCTTTCTGCACTAACAGCACGATCGAATCGAAGGGTTTAGCCGCAGGAACAGATATCGTTCCCAGCAGTTTTTGCAGGATCGGGCCGGTAATATTATAGGGAATATTGGCAACAACTTTATTAGGATTTTGGAATTTGGGAAAAGCCGTTAATTCAGCCTCTAAGTCCATTTCCAGGATGTCGCCTTGCAGCAATAAAAAATTGTCGGTTTTGCCGAGTTGTTTGGCTAGCTTGAGACACAAATCTCGATCGATCTCCACAGCAACAACAGACTCAGCCGCAGGCAGCAAACGCCGAGTCAGAATCCCCGTACCCGGCCCAATTTCCAGGACGCGATCGCGATCCAAAGAAGCCGCTTTCACAATCTTATCTAAGGCTTTCTCGCTTTTGAGCCAATGTTGAGCAAACTGTTTTCGGGGTCTGGTCGATCGCATTTTTTGAATTGTTGGAGAAATCTTAGCCTGTCATTCTATCACAGCTCTATATCTTTTCCTAACCTACGGTCATGTTGATTTTTGTTAACATGGGTTGAATTAAGCAAAAAACATGGGCACTATAATAAAGATAAACGATAAAAAATAAATTTATTTCTTCCCAATTCCCAATTACCAATTACCAATTACCAATTCCCCAAAAATGAAATTCCAACGAGTATTTGGTACATTACCCAAAACCACAGCCAGCGCCCCCGGCCGAGTAAACCTGCTGGGCGAACACACAGACTACAACGATGGATTTGTACTTCCGACTGCCATTCCCCAGCGCACCACAGTACAAATCGGCTTCAGCAGCGACGATCGACACCATGTTTATTCAGCAGAATATGACGAACTCATAAATTTTTCAGACGACGATACTATACCGCAAAAATTCGTCAGTTATATCTGTGGCTGCCTGAGACTTGTAGAAAAAGAAGGATACAAAATACCGCCAATAAATCTCTACATTACCTCGACTGTGCCGATCGGAGCCGGTTTGTCCAGCAGCGCCGCTTTAGAAATAGCAACCCTCCGAGGACTGCGCGCGCTGCTGAACCTCCCCCTAGACGACGTGCGGCTAGCTCAAATCGGACAGCAAGTCGAAATCCGATATGCCGGCTTGAACTGTGGCATCATGGATCAAATGGCGTCGAGTTTAGCAGACACCAACACCATGCTATTAATCGACACCCGCAGCCTCGAATGCCGCCCGATACCTTTTCCCGCAAACACAGAAATTTTAATAATTGACAGTGGAGAAAGCCACGAACTAGCAGCCGGAAGCGGCTACAACCAGCGGCGCGCCGAGTGTGAGGAATCCGCGCGGATATTGGGAGTTAAAGCTCTCAGGGATATCGCCGACCCCCAAGCTGTCGAAGTATTGCCGGAACCCCTGAGAAGACGAGCGCGGCACGTGGTTACTGAAAACAACCGCGTACTCGAAGCGGTAAAATCTTTACCAGCAAAACGTTTTGGCGAGTTAATGAATGCTTCCCATGCCAGTCAGCGCGACGACTACGAAGTTTCGGTGCCGGCAGTAGACACACTGGCGGCAATCTTGCAGTCAATTCCCGGAGTCTTCGGCGCAAGGCTGACGGGCGGAGGTTTTGGCGGTGCTTGCGTAGCGCTGGTGGAGAGTGGGAAAGCGGGTGCGATCGCATCCGAGGCGATCGATCGCTACCAGCGCGCGGGTTATAGCGGCCGCGTTTTGGTTCCCGAGGTTAAAGTTACTTCTTAACTCCAGAACTATCTCCTGGTAGGGAAGGCCAGCGCACAGTCACGATTACCGAATCCTCCTCGGCAGACCAATAATGAGGCACTCCCGGCAGCCAGAGAGCATAATCTCCTTCGCGAGAAAGCAAGATTTCTTGTTCTGGAAATTGCAGGCGAAACCGCCCTTTTACCAGGATAGAAAGCGTTGTTGCTTCCGCATTTACCGCCCACTGAGTCCTACAATCTCCGGCGGGGTGAGTGCCCCATTTTACCTCTAACACAGAAGTTGATCGCGGGTCATCTTCAGGAGTCATAAAGTGACCCGCAAACCAACCGCCCCGACTTGCACCTTCAGCGCCCGCATTTCCGAAAACCACTTGAGATGACATCAGCTAATCAGGTAAACAACAAAGATGGTTAGATCTGACATCTTGCACCATTTTCAATAAGCTTTTTATGGGCGGGCAGGATGCCCAACCCCTACTCCCCACAAGAAATTCACTCTTTGTGGAACAGGCATCTTGCCTGTTCTGAGAATGGTGCAAGATGTGAGTTAAATCTGACATCTTGCACCATTCTCAATAAGCTTTTTATGGGCGGGCAGGATGCCCGCCCCACAATAATAAATTAATTCTTTGTGGAACAGGCATCTTGCCTGTTCTTGAGAATAGTGCTCTTCGGTGAGTTAAATCGGGGGACACCATCTAACTTATTACTTGCGGCCCGAAGGTTGACCTTCCGTAGTCGCTATTTCCCCAGCTTCCATCAACTGCTTAAAGCGACGTAAATCATTAGCAATTTGCTGTTCTGGAGCTTCGCCAAATAGTTTAGCAGCGCCAGCACCAATTGCACCGCCCGGAGGGTTGTATTCGATGACAACTTTTACCTCTGTACCGCGTCCCGCTGGTGCCGGTTGAAAGCGCACAAAGCCAGAATTGTCAACATCAGCCCCTTCAACAGACGCCCAAGCAATTAAGCGATTTTCTTCTTCGCGGACAATCTCTGCATCCCATTCCACACTGTTGCCCATCGGCGCGCTGGCAATCCAGTGAGAACGTGTTTCATCTATTACCGTAACGTGTTTGAGATGCTTCATAAACCGAGGCAAATTTTCAAAATTGCGCCATAAACGGTACAATTCATCAGCCGGTTTGTCGATCGTCACCGTCTTTTCAACTTTAATGCTTTGATTGGCATCTGCGGCCGACTGCAAACCCTCCACAACCCCCAGCCCGCGAGCAGCTAAACCGCCCCCCGCAACCGCCAGCAAAGCACCTCTCAAAGAACGCTGCGACAAACCAAAAAGCACCAGCGCCCCACCGCCAATTAAAGATGCCCAGCGTTCGGTATCGCCGCTGCTACTTTGGTTTTGTTTGTCGGAATTTGTCATTGAAGTAGATTCCATTGGTTTAAACCTGGTAAATTAATAGCGGAAAATAGCAGCTAAAGGCGCCTCTGCCGGCACTTTTTCCGGCGGCATTGCGTAAACAGTTCCGCCGTTGAGAATAGTTTGAATTGCTGCCGCATTCAACAAATCTTCGTCGCCCAATTCTGCATCTGGGTGGATTTGCACCGCGTTCGTATCGGGATTAAAAGTACCCCACTGCTGAACACCAAGAGCAACAAACAGTCGATCGACTCGTCCAAAATAAGCAGCCGAAACAGCTTCTTTCAAATCAGCAGAAATTTTATCGCTTCCTGTCAGATCGTGGTATTGTGCGATCGCCTCTGACTGAGCCTGCAAAAACAAAGGTTCCACCAGCGGCCAAGCTTCTGCCCGCAACTCTTCCGGCTTGAGAAGTTTCTGATTGCCTGTAATTCCTTCTTCAACTAAATGTCGGTAGGTATTGGCTTCTCGGTAAAGCGGCAGCAAATACTCAACTCCAGCTAACACTAAAGGAGCTTTTTTGTCGCGCAAATATTCGTGCAGCGCCGCATCGATTATGTGGAAATACTGCAATATTTCATGCTGGCGCTCATCTTGATCTGGACTTCCTTGACCGTGAAAACTTCCCGGCTGCTGAAAAGAATTATTAGTGCCTCCTTTTGAAGTAGCAATCCGAAACTGACCATCTTTAGCAGTCGGGTCATATTGCAGAGCGTCATCAAGGCTTTTCGGCAAGTTTTCAACTTCAACTTCCCGAGCACTGTAAGCCGTACACTCAATCAGTCTCACTTCCTTCTGACTGAGAGCTAAAACATAAAATAAATTATCTCCTGTCAGCAGAGGCATCAGCGGTTTGACGTGAAAATTGTCGCTCACAACCACTAATTCCTCAAAATTCACCGGACAGCTATAGTAGCGGAAAAATCCTGAACCGACAAAAATCGCCAGCAGGTTGCTTTGATTTTCCCAAAATTTTTCCTGGTCAATTTCGGCTCTGACTGGCTCTAGCAATTGGGCAGCTTCTTTTTTGTCAAATCCGTACTCTACTATTTTGTCTTCAGCCTCTCTGATTAAATTTTTGAACCGAATCGGATTTTGTTGAATTTCTGTTCCTTGAGCGACTGGCATATAAATAGAGACGCACAATCCAGAAGATTGTTGTACCAGCGCTTTGAGTTCCTCTACAGATATTAAGTTCACCGCTGAAACTCCTTTGCTAAGGGGTTTTGTAATAAAAACAACCGATTCTTTAAAATGTATCTCTCCTGACATGGCCCCTGCGTCTGCCTAAAGTAATGATCGCCTGCTGTGGAGCCTTTCATACCCGAACTAAAACCCGGTTTGCAGCGGCTGTTTCAATCGAACTGCTTATGACCTAAGATAGACGCGCCTAAATCGGGCATTATTTTACCATAATTTAATTTAGTCTGGTTCAAATACTCGTTATATATAATAATGAAAACAAAAATTTTTCTGGGGTTGCTCTGGGCAACATTTATTGCCTATACCTTACTGCTAGCTCCTCTCGATCAGCCCGGAACGCTAACAGTTATGGAAAAAATGCTCAAGTTGCAGCTAGAAGGAATTAACCCCTACCTTGTCACCATATTCGCTCTCATGGGAGTGTGGCCGATGGTCTACGCTTGCCTCTTATTCATTGACGAGAAAACCCAAAATATATCCGCTTGGCCTGCTTTCATCGCTTCCAACGGCGCGGGCATCATCGGCTTAATTCCCTATTTACTCCTCCGCCAGCCTCAACCACAATTTTCCGGTCGCAAAGATATGTTGCTCAAAATATCAGACTCCCGCTGGACAGGAATTCTACTTTTACTAACAACAATCTGGCTGTTAGCTTGGGCTTGGTTAAATGGAGATTGGGGAGATTATGTCAGGCAGTGGCAGTCAATTCCTTTTGTGCATTTAATAACTTGGGATTTTTGCTTGATGGCTGTAATATTTCCCTCTGTTTTGGGAGACGACATGGCACGCCGCGGACTTGCGGACGATCGCATTTTTTGGGCAGTCTCTCTAGTTCCGCTGTTAGGGCCGCTAGTTTATCTTTGTCTGCGTCCTCCTCTGCCAGAATCTGCAACCGAAATCGCCACTTTCCCACTCACAGCCAGAAGTTGAAACATTGAAAAATTTGGTAGTGTTCAAGATGTACTTTATTGAGTAGATCAAATGACCTGCCGGAGTCGTCATCCCAGTTGAGAAATTCCTCGAAGGAAAGGGTTTTTTGGGCGATCGCAACCATTGATATTAACCTTTTGCGTAGGTTGGCTCTCTGTTGTCTGTTTCTAGCTTAACGCTTTCAATATCCATTTTAGTGTGCATCAAAGGGGTAGCTTAGCAATACGATCGACCCATTCCTCTGCACTAGATGCTGCCCAAATCAAGAGTAGTTCTTCGATGACAACTTCCATCGGTATTTTTCGGGAAACAATAATGACTCCAGCACTCTGATTGGTAGTGATGAACTCAGCAAATTCGGAGGGCATTGTTTTTCGATCGTGGCTGACAAGAACACGTCTTTGCTGTGCTGCAATTGCCAGCACTTCTAAATCTTTAACGCCTTCTAACCCAGCAGCAAAGGCAGTTTGAATGTCGATTGTAGATTCTCGTCGCAGTAATCCTGTGACGATCGCCTGATTTAAGTCAGCATCAGCTTGATAGCGCACATTCACGATCGCACCTGCTGTCTTGCTGCTTTAGCTGCAATCAGTTTGTTGTACAAAGCTGGATCGCTGGTTTGTAGAGGTTGAGGCATGGCATCAAATGCGGCTTCTTCGGCGGCTAGGTAAGCGTCGATTTCAGCGCGGTTGCCTAGATAAAAGGCAATCGCACCATAAACCTGTTCCAGTGTCAGTAGTGGGAAAGACTGAACAATAGTTTCGGGCGATAATCCTTGTTGGAAAGCATAGGCGATCGAGTCAAGAGAAATCCGAGTTCCTTTAACCCAATAGGCATCATTCCGATACTCTATGTAAGTTTTAACTGCTACAACTGGCATACATTTTTTTGATTCTAACTACTTGTTATCATAGACGGAAGAACCCGCAGGCAGCCGAGGGTTTGCATGAGCTCCGTCAGAGGTTGGTTGCGGAAGGTTGCGAGTTGAATTAAGGCTTGAATGCGGGTAACGTTGAGTTTTTCAAGGCGATCGCTCATTTGGATCAGTTGCTTGTGTTCTTGGGGAGTCAGGGTTTCGGCATGACGCTTGGCGATGAGGGCATGGTATTCTTCCCAGGTTTGTGCACTAAAGCCGATGTTAATTTGTTGCAGCAAGTCGGCTTCAGTAGGTTGGGTGGTTGGAAGTCTAGGCTGGAGGCGTTCTTGCAGGGCGTTGAGGATGTAGCGATCGGGTTCAACGCCCTGTCTAGCTGCTTCAGTGCGGATCTGGTGTTCGAGTTCGGGAGAGAGGTTGAGGGTGATGGTGGTCATGGTTATCTTGGCAGCAAAATCTATTTATAATTTTAGCGATCGGGCTTTCACATTATCAAAAACTTCATCGCATGGGACTTCTCGATTTTACTGCCCGCGTCCTGGTTTGCAATCTACGAAACCTAATGCTTCTGTGTCGAGAAAATTGGCGATCGAAATGGCGATCGCACTTCTCGGTTGCGATACTTCTGAGGCGGAATTGAGCCGTCTCCGGGGCGCGATCGTACAAACTCTGATAATCTTGCAAAGTCGCAGGTAAGCGTATTACAGAACCCGCAGCCCATTGAATTTTTTATGGTGAGATGAGGGCAAGCATGGTCTAAGCTCGCTTTTGCAGCCATTGATTGTAATGATAACAAGAGAGGTGTGGGCGATCAGATTTGAGCCTTGGCGGTTGCTCTATTTTGTGAGGATAGGGAAAGAGGGCGATCGCTCCTAAACAGGTTAAAACATCCCACGCGAGCAAGATGCTTACACTACAAAAAGTCTGACTTGGATAAATCACATAACTCATTTAGGACGGCTATAATATGTTCATAAAAATTTTAAAATTAGATTATGACTTTTAGTTTACTTTTAGTACAGTTTGAAATTCTCCCTGATCACTGTAATATTCACAAGCATATATTTCTGGGTCTTTTGTGGGCAAAATAACTCTACCACATTCTACCGCTATTGATACAGGAACTGCTGGTAAAATGTGTATTTTACATTTTTTTCCATGTTTTGCTTGAATTTCATTGAGTAATTTACGATACTCATAACTGAAAATCTCAAGTAGTCTTTTTGATTTTAAGAAATGCGGTGAAGGTTCATGAACAGTTATCTGATAAATACTGCAATTACTTGAAACTAAATTTTGATATTTATCAGACCCAATAGTATCGCTAATTGCCAATTTTAGAAATACAATTGCACTTTCACTTTCTTGTTCGCAAGAAATAGAATAAGGTAGCTCAACGCTAGTTTCTTCTTGCCAAGACCAAGTTTTACTTGTATTCTCAATGTTTCTATGAGATTGGTAAATATCTGTTGGAACGGTATCGCCTATACACCTACCCAGGTACATTAACAGAGGCATAGGCCCTATTCCAAATAGAGAAATATGCTTGGTTTTTACATCATCAACACCTTCCTCTAAATACCTTGACACTTTACGCTTAATCTTGTTTTCAGCGAATGTTTGCCAGTGATCAGGTGTCCCCAGTCTATCAAAGTCTTTTTCTTCTATCTTTATTCCTTGTTGGTCGGTCGGAAACTTAGGAAACATTGCATTTCTTACAGCTTCCATATTTATAGGAACAGTCCGATCGCCAATATTTACAGAGAAAAGTAATAATGTAGATTTATGTATATCCTCTGGATAACTTGTTTGTATCTCTATTCTATTTTCGTGTTCTTGCTTCCAAGTACGCAATAATTCAATCGGGTACTTTTCTGGATGGTCATCTATTTCTTTATGGCATCGCTGGCACAGAAGCATTAGGTTGCAAAAATTTAGTTGTAATTCTTCTGACTGGTCTGTTCCTCGCGGGCCGTCTTGACTTGAACCAATGATATGTGCAAATTCGGCAAAATTTCCCTCACTTAAAGTTAATCCGTTGTACCAAACAGGTGTATTACATCCTTTAAATTCGCAACGCCCTGCGGATTTTATCCAGAGTTGTAATTTTGTTGCGTCGGGTATGCTTTTTCTTTTTGCCATAATTCTTGTTGCCATAATTTATGAGATTGGAAAGTCACTACCAAACACTTTTCGCAGTTTAATACACGCATCAGAGGGTTCAAGTTCCTTTGATGCGCTAATTAAAATATCTCGTAAAGAGATTAATTTTGTTTTCATTGATTCCATTTGATTATCACTCATCTTCTCAAAAAGATCGTTGTAAGGCTGTACTTGAAGTTGGACGCTTATTTGATTCTTCCAAGAAAACATACTAATCATCCCATGGACAACAATTTGTAATGCTTTCAAATCATCATATCGATAAGTGTAAGAAGTGTAAATATAATCTTTTTGTGGCGCGAAAAGATTGTAGCAACAAGCGGTTAAGGCTATTCCAGTTGGTCGTCCTGCTACTGTTGAAGAAAAGTTACAATCTTTCCACCGTTTCAAATACCTTATAATCCTACGAAACTGCTCTCGGTCTGAACTGTCAGCAATCTTTGATTTTAAAAGTTCTTTAAGTTTAAATGGTTCAGATAATTCCCAAAATTTATTCTCTTCACATGAGCCTATAAAGCCTTTTGCAATATGATTTACTTCATTTCCTCCTAGATAATATCGATCAGTGGAATAAATAGCTAAATCAATGTGAAACCATTTGGCAGCATTTTGCTGATATTGAACTCTTACGCAAGGTCTTTTTATTTCAACTGTTCTTGAGCCTGTTTTTAAAGCGTTGTAAACCCATTGTTTAACTTGAACTGGTTGATAACTATTTTTGGAAAAATTGAAAATAATGCCTACATCAATATCATAATCTTCTCCTGAAAGAGGTTTTACTCCTGTTGCTAAGTCATAACTTCCTTGATTGAAGTGATAAAATGTAGGCGTATCTGTAGGAATTAGTCTTTTTAACCCAGATATTAAATTATCGATGATTAAATCTCTCTGATCGCGCAATGGTTTATTATCATCGAAATCGGTTTTTATGACATCATGAAATTTGTTGAATTGAGATTGTATATTTGCCATAATTTTAGTCTTAAATGTTCATCTTAGATAAGGAAGCGATGCTGGTATTGGTTAAAATTGTTTGAAACCTGTGTCTCTAGCTTACTTCATTTATCGCCCAAACTCACACCCCGATATAATTCCTCGATCGCCACTTCAAGCTTAATACTCTGAAAGATCGTCACCCAAAGCCTGCCTCAATCCCCACAACTACTTGCTTCCGGCAATAACTACGGTAGGGGGCGTTGACGAATTTGATCGCGCTCCACCACCGTAAACCGTTCCTCAAATTGCAATCCTTCGATCTGTAATAAATTTAACAATATTGATGCTGGTTCTTCCGGGGTGTGAGGACGAAACCGCAAATAAATGACACCTCTTGGCGATCGCAGCCGCAAACGATAAATGAGTTCGCCGTAATCGCGATCGAAGGTCAAAATCACCCGTTTTTCATCCGCTGCACGAGCCAAAACCTCGGAATCCTCAATACCTGGAGAATCCTCGGTAACAGAAGCGACTTCAAGCTCCGCTTGCCGTAGAATTCGTACACTGAGGAGTGGAAAATTTTCATTTGCCAGAAACCGCATTAACTTGCCTCAGCAAACAGTAAAGGCGTGTAAAACACGTCTTCTTTGAGGCACTCCGCCGCGAAAGCAAACACAGCTTGGATAGATTCAGGATTAAGCGTTGGGTAGTTTTCGATAACTTGTTGCTCCGTCCAACCTTCTGAAAATAGCCCTAAAATGAACTCCACGGATATTCGTGTTCCCTTAATTACAGGCTTGCCAAGCAGAATTTTAGGATTTGAGTGAATGTGTGCTTTCCAGTTCATGATCGGTTCGCCTCTCTATGGTTTTCATTTATTATGAGTATAGTTAAGATTTTAAAATTAACTGTCACTGTCTTTAAAGGTTCATCAAGGATGGTGTAAGTCATGCCGATTTACTTGCCCGTTGTGCCATATATCGATCGAAAGTTGTGTAATCTCCAGCTTTGTAATCAGCACGGGCAGCTTCAATTTCGGCAATGTCTTCTGGAGAATCGTCCTCATTCGGGAATAATTCAGCTTCCAAAAATTCCCATATCTTGTATCTTTCAGCAATTCCCAGTGACGAAATAGCTTCCAGCAGTGATTGAAATGAGAGGTTTACTTTCACAGTATTCTCAGCCATCAGAGCTTTCCTCCACTTTAAATTTTACAATATACCCAGAGCCCCGACTTCTTCAAGAAGCCGGGGATCTAAAAGCAGACTACATCACAACTGCACTAATCAAAGTTTGCACATTTTGTACAACAGCAGTAGTAAAATTATGAGTCACAGGCAAACTGTCAACCACTATGCCCGCGCACAATAGCATCAGGTAGAGAATAGAGTATTTAAAGAGCGATCGCGCAACAATCTTATCCTCTGGAGTCTGCAACAGCAACCAAGCTTTTTGGGCAAAAATAGCACCGAGGAAAATAGCTGTTCCCGCATACACCGCGCCCGCTAAATGCAGGGGATAAACTAGCAGCAAAGTTGCAGGAATCATCAATAGCGTGTAAATCCAAATTTGGCGGGCTGTGGCTTCGTCGCCCTCAATTACGGGTAACATCGGCACGCCTACTTCCTTGTATTCGTCGCGAATCATCATTGCTAATGCCCAAAAATGCGGCGGTGTCCACAGGAATATAATCCCAAACAGCAGCCACGCACCCCAACTCAAATCTCCTGTCACCGCAGCCCACCCAACTAGCGGGGGAATCGCCCCTGCTGCACCGCCGATGACGATGTTTTGCACGCTGTGACGCTTCAGCCAGTGGGTGTAAATTAGGACGTAGAAAACGATGCCTGACATTGCTAGCAATGCGGCTAATAAGTTGGCAACAACTGTCAGCAATGTAAAGGATATTGTAGCTAGGGCGATCGCAAATATCAAAGCATCACGCTTCTTGACACGCCCGGAAGGAATCGGCCGCCACCGGGTGCGCTCCATAATATAATCGATGTCGCTGTCGTAGACACAATTAATCGTATTCGCCGACGCGGAAGCTAAAGCGCCTCCGGTAATAGTTGATACCAGCAATAGCGGGTCTACTTCTCCTTTGGCGGCCATCCACATTCCTGCTGAGGTAGTGATTAGCAGCAGTAAAATAATTCTAGGTTTTGTTAGTTGATAGTAACTTTTCACGACTTGCGAAAAGTTTTCGTGGAGGCGGGGCCTTTCGTTGGTAAGGATTTCTTGCATCGGTTGTAAGCTGTTAGTAATTATTTGCGAATTCGTCATTAGTCATTAGGTTGGAGTTGCGGGTTTTACGAGAAATATTTGCTGTAGCTACAAGGATTAATAAACCCGCCGCCTCTTACTTTAGTCTTATCTCTCAAGCTGATAAAACTCGATCGCGCCAAGCTAAAACACTAAAAGCTATCAGGGTTCCCAGCAAAGCAGCACCGACGGCTTGGTGGGCGACTGTCAGCGGTTCTACCTGAAGGTGCAGCCGGAAAGTTGCTAATCCCAGAACTAATTGAGCAATGAGGCAAACACTCGCCCAATTAGCTAGTTTTCGCAAGTTTTGACTCAGTGCAGGCTGCCGCCAAGCCATGACTGCTACGGCTAAAGTCGCTGCTGTAGCTGGTACGATACCGGCGATGTGGCTGTTCATTACCGAGCACAATTCTGAGGAGTCCAAACATTGGTGCAGTGCCCATCTAGAGCCTACTAATGCTCCTAGCAAACTTTGCAGGTAAACTAACAATGCTGCGATCGAACTTACCCAAGCTAATTTGCCGACATTTCCTGTAGCTTCGTAGGGAGTCAGCATGAAACCGATGACTAGCAGGGCGCCAAAAAACAGTAAAGCGGTTCCCAAGTGAGCGGTAACGATGTCAAATCTCAGCAGTTGTGTTACTGTCAAGCCGCCCAATACGCCTTGAAAAACGATTAAAAATACTGCTCCGGCGCTCGCCCAAGGCAGCCATTTTGGCAGGCGGCTGCGGTAAAACAAAGATAGTCCTAAAAGTGCGATCGCGCTCAAGCCAATTGCCGCTGCGTCCAATCGGTGAAACCACTCCAGAAATACCTGCAAATTCATTTGCGCTGCGGGTATTAATTGACCGTAGCACAGCGGCCAGTCGGGGCAAGCGAGCCCCGCATTCATGACTCGCGTGGCGCTGCCTACAGCCATTAACAGCCAGGTTGCGATCGCGATTTTCCACACTAGGCCGCGGATAATATCTTTTGGCTGCCACTGCACTCCTGCTGCTGCGTTTGGCTGATTTAAAACTGAGTTTGTCATGAACTTTACCTTAGCCTTTGTTATCGATCGAACTTAATGAAATAACGAGCTTTTACTTTTGCTGAGCTTAGCGGAGCTTAAGACTCTTTTTCGGTGACAAACCGTCATATATACTACCTTAGCGACATCGCAATCCAATTAGTTTGTCTTTAGATATTTTTCAACTTTCCTCTTTACATTACAAAGTATTGCAGCTATTTTTATAAATTTCAACAAACTTTAATTATTTTACCGAACCCTTTGCTGTTACAGCCTCCCTCCCACTCCCACTCGCGAAAGAAAATAAAGATATAATTAAGAAAAGCTTTTTTTCAAAGGTTTATGATATATATCCAACTTTAACGTAAAAATTTGTAACTAAATACAGGACTGAAGAGCTACCCCCTAGGTGTTTTTCAAGGTAGTTCTCAGGTTGACTCACGTCAGATTGTATAATTCAGTTCCAACACTCAGCGTTTTATCTAATTCACCAGTTATCATTTCTTGCCTGCTTAACTACATTTGGAATGGAGAAAGTGGCGCTCTTGCAGGGTAGGGTTCACTAATCTTTGATGCGGTAACTTATAAAAAATCCTGCACTTTTCTGGTGGAACCACCTTGAAAGCATTCAGACTAAAGAGTGCGATTGCTATTTTGACTATCCCAATGTTACTGAATTATATCAGATCCGGGCGATCGCATATAATAAGGGAGTAGTGACTACTGGATTTTAGGCTTGGATGGCGCCTCAGCTCCCCGATCGTCAATTGATAGATAAAATCACTCTATCTGACGCGCCCTACATCAATTCGGGATCGCCAAGTTAAAATCACTTTTTATCCTTGGTAAATGTTTTTTACTCGATCCTAAAAACTAATGACTAATGACTAATGACTTCGTTATTTCAAAAATCTAAAAATGTAAAATTATGTCACAAAAAAATGAAACTGCTGTTCTCATCTTATCACTCCTAATTACGATCGGGCTAGCCGGTGCAGGTATTTGGTGGCTGACAAGCCGAGGCAGCATCAATCTCGGAGGTTCATCACCCTCAAATCAGACAATTCCCAAGTCTCCGACGGGAAATGCCCAGCAGTCAGAGCAGGCAATTGGGCAGCGTCTGAGTGCCGGACAAAAACTGTTAATTCCCGAGCAAGCAACAACAACCAAACAAGCAGCAGTACAGGCGATCGCATCTGGCAACTATAACGCAGCTATTTCCGACTTACAAGCTTCGCTGAACACCAATCGCAACGATCCAGAAGCACTAATTTACCTCAACAACGCCCGCATCGGCGATCGAAAATCCTACACAATTGCCGCCGCAGTTCCCATGGGCGCCGATATCAATGGTGCTCAAGAAATTCTGCGGGGCGTCGCTCAAGCTCAAAAGGAAATCAACCAAAGTGGCGGCATTAGCGGTACTCCATTAAAACTGCTAATTGCTAACGACGACAACAACCCAGAGATTGCCTCGCAAATTGCCAGCGCGATCGCAAATAACTCTGAAGTTTTAGGAGTGATCGGGCATTTTAGTTCTGACGCAACGCTAGCAGCCAGCAAGATTTACCAGCAAAAACAATTAGTAGCAATTTCTCCCACAAGTACGTCGGTGCAGCTTTCAGGAGTTGGCAACAATATATTTCGGACAGTGCCGAGCGATCGGTTTGCGGCTAATGCTCTTTCCCGCTATATGCTGACAAAATTGCAAAAGAAAAAAGCTGCTGTATTTTTCAATTCTGCTAGCAATTATAGCAAATCTTTAAAAAGTGAATTCACTACTGCTCTTTACGGAGATGGCGGACAAGTAGTATCGGAATTTGACTTTGCTAAGGGTAATTTTAATGCTGCCGATAGCTTTAAAAGCGCGATCGCCCAGGGAGCAGAAGTGATTGTGTTAGCAGCCAATACCGCCACGCTCGACCAAGCTTTGCAAGTAGTGCAAGTAAACGCCAAACGGCTGCCGTTACTCGCAGGAGACGACGTTTATACTGCTAAAATCCTGCAAATCGGTGGCGCGGGAGCAACAGATATGGTGCTGGCAGTTCCTTGGCACATTCTCGCAGATCCGCAGTCAAACTTTCCCCAAACATCCAAACAACTTTGGAATGCTGAAGTAAGTTGGCGCACAGCTTTAGCCTACGACGCAGCCCAGGCGTTAATTGCCGGTTTAGGGCGCAATCCGACTCGTACAGGCATTCAACAAGCTTTATCGGCGTCAGATTTTTCGGCAAAAGGAGCATCGGGTTCGATTCGGTTTTTACCTTCGGGCGATCGCAATCGAGCAGTTCAATTAGTAACTGTTAAACCCGGAAATCGCACCAGTTACGGTTACGAGTTTGTGCCGATTAATTAAAAAACAAGTTCTGGTCATTTGTCTATGTATAGCCGAAGGAAGAAGGAAGAAGGAAGAAGGAAGAAGCAATAAAATCAATCGTGTCAGCCATTAACAACGTCCTAACCGTCTTGGCGGTTGTTATCAACTCTACCATTGTTCCTTGGCGGGGGCTGCTTGATCGGATTGTTTGTTGGCGCAATAAAGGTTTGGTGAAACCCGCCCGCGATGGAAACTCGATCTAAAGTTGCGAAACTCCGATCGGCCTAACTGCCCTATTCCTCTCAAAAACAGCCCTCGGTTTCAAAGCAATTCTCAACAACAGCCACAGCGATCGCCATTCTCCGGGAGTTTCCTGCCGCTGCCACTGGCCCGGGCGACAGTAAAGCATTTCGATCAAACAGCGGTGCTGGCTAATGTTCAGGCGATCGAACGCAATTCGCACAGTGGGAAATTCTACAAAACTGCACTCTTTTCCATCCCGAAAACTCGACTCCAACTGAGATTTATCGCTCACCAACTCAATCTTAGCCACAGGAATAAAACAGTTCTCTTCCATAATTTTCAGAGTCGCCGAATCGCAATCAATCAAACCTTTGGCCAAACGACCCTCACTACCCAACTCAAGAACAGAGGGCGCTAGCGAGTTCCTCGCTTTGACTGCCGCCCTGCGAGGGAGCGCTTTTATTTTACCCTGCGATAAACTTGTCTGAACGGCATATTTTGGCAAAATCTCTGCTGGGTTCAAACTCTCTTTACTACCTTTACTTTTCACCGCAAAACTTGGCCACTGGGTCAGAGCAACTTCAGCGCCACTTTCGGAAATTACAGTGGTTATACCCCAAAAACTTTTACCGCCAATATTTAATTGTACCACCCTGCGTAAATTGAACCATTCGTAAATGTCCGGCTTAGGAATATCCACCAAAATTAGTAATGCAATCCCGATCATCAGCAGGTTGTAAGCGCTCCAAATCCATCCCAAACTCATTCCTTTTACCAAATGAGCACTTTCTGATATTGACTGTACGGTGCCAACATTTTTAACTAAATTAATGTTCAAATTGTGCCACAAACTGACTGCTGTAGCTGCGAACAAGACAATCAAAGGCCATCCCAAATTCCAGTTAAAACGAAAGCGATCGCTCGCCATTCCTTTTGGCGTCACCTGAAACCCTTTCCCAAACGGATTCAGCATGGAACTCACCACCGTCACCGCTAAAGGAATACACTGGACGAACGAATAAATATCCGAAAGCAAAGCCGATCCCGATCGGCGGTTCAGCCAAGAAAACACAGTCAGTTGCACCAAATAGTAAGGCAGGAAAAAGTACAGCAATTCCCGCGCACTTGCCCGCAAAGGAATTATTCCAAAAAATGAATAAGCTAAAGGTATCAACAGATATAAAACCTTGGTTAAACTGGTAAACCAGTGCAGCAATCCTTCCAAATGAGACAGCCTTTGTACGAATCTGAGACCGCGAATTGTTAAAGGATTGGAATCAATAAAAAATGCCTGAAGTGTGCCTCGCGCCCAGCGTAGCCTTTGATTTAGATGAGCCTCTATACTTTCAGCCGCCAAACCAGCACTCAATTTTTCATCTAAATAAACTAAGCGATATCCCGTTGCTGACAGCCGAATTCCGGTAAAATAATCTTCGCAGATTGAATCTGTGACCAAGCCTCCGGCTGCTTCTAAAGCACTTCGCCTCACTACAAAAGATGTACCGCAACAAACTACGCTGTCGGCGCTGTCTTTGATGATTTCAATTTGCCGATAAAAGATTTCTTCTTCCGGCGCGAGCACATTTTCTAAACCTAAATTACGGGATATTGGATCGTGGTTGTAAAAGCTTTGCGGTGTTTGAACGAGGGCGATTTCGGGATTTTGAAAAAATCCAACTGTGCGAGTTAAAAAATTTTTAGTGGGAATAAAATCAGCATCGAAAACTACAATTAGTTCTCCACTTGTTAGGGCTGTGGCATGATTGATGTTTCCAGCTTTGGCGTGAATATTATCGGGTCTGGTTATATACTCGCATCCCAGTTCTTTTGCCAGCAACTTGATTTCATGCCGCTTGGTATCGTCGAGCAAATATACTTTTTTGTTGGGATAATCTAAGGCTTGACAGCCGATTACACTGCGCCGTAAAATGAAAGTCGGTTCGTTGTAAGTTGGGATAAAAATATCTACGGGCGGGGTGAAGTTTCCAGCTTCCACTGCAACTGCCATGCGATCGGCTTCTTGACGCCGATCTTTCATTCTCAGCATTAAATACAGTTGAATACTGGTGTTGAAAACCAGTAACATTTCTAGGAAAAACAGCCCCAAACTAAAGATACCGTTGAGGGGATCGGTTAAATTTAGAGTAGCTAGCGATCGCCATAAAACGTAGCGAATGGTTAAAGCCAGAACAATTGCAACTACCACAGCGCGTGACCATTTCTGCGGTTGAGGCGAAATTTTAATTGCAGCTAAAGCAACGGAGACAAGTGCGATCGTCGGCACTAACAAATACATCTTGCTCGTAGCAGGCACTTGCAGCCACACAGGCGGGTTTTGCTGCCAAGTGTTGATTGTGGCAAAAATACCGCTGACTGTACCTTCACTTCCAAACCAGGCTGCGGAGATCGCACCTGCGAAAGCAACCGCCCCCAACACGACTAGCGTTGCCGTCTGCACCCGCGAAATCCGCCCAAAGCGGCGTTTCAAGTCTTGAAAATCAAATCTTGAAGTTGTCATAAAATAATTTTAAAGTCCCGATCGTGCATGCAACAGTAAGGGTGTCCTGCTGTCCACTTTTTAATTCTGTTGAAAATTCCGACACACCCCCATTAGTATATTTACATTTTTTAACATTTTGACCATTGTATGATAATTCATCTTGCTTGCTGTTGCCAAACTGCTTAGCGAGTCCAAACCTCGCAAAATATAGCAGAAGGAAGAAGGAAGAAGGCTTGAGTTACCCAGGAGAGAAGTTATATGAATTCCGGTAACACTGGAATGATGAGGAGTGGGGAGTGGGGGAATGTGGAATTATTGACCTTGACTTTATCATTCCCACTCAACCGGAAAAGATATCAGAAGCAATCTTCGGCAAGGATTTCAGCAATGTCGGCAACAGGGTTTCGGGCCTATTCCATAATAAAAAATAATTCTTGTGGGCCGTTTCTGCGACGCCGCCCATAAAAAGCTGATTGAAAATACTGCCACATCTGGGTCATAAACGTCGGGCGCGCTTGCTATAGTTCAAAAAAAATTACAGCAGTTCTTAATCTTGGTGAGGTATGCCCTATGCCCACGGAGGCCTATGCCCACGGAGGCCTATGCCCGCTTATCAAGCGTGGATCTCATGTTAGGAATGAGAATTAAATAACTTCCACTCTTGAATGTGGGATGGGCGTCCCGCCCGTCCAAAAAGGACGGGCGGGACGCCCATCCCACAATAACAATTAAAATTGTAAGTTATTTAATTCGCGATCCTTACTGAGCAAGGCTATATCTTGTCTACAAATCAAATAGGATTGCTATATCAAACTATAGCAATCCAGAAAATTTAGCAATTAGATGAATTTGACATCTAACTAAAGGTAGATTGATTTTATATTAATTTAAAAAAATTACCGCGTTCGCAGCACAAAAATTTAGCCATCAAAAAACTAATCAGCAATTTCTAATTGCGAGATTGCATAGCGGGCGACAGCCAAACTAACTCTGGCTTGTTCTATTTCCGACAATTGGGCCCAAGGCCTTTTAGTAGCCATGACCAATTCCCCCCCTTCCGAATCCACATCTCGCATGGCATAAGCCAAAGGACGTGCCAACACCTGCAAATCTTCCTCAGCCCACTGAGGCAAAATATCTAAGACGCACTCTACCATCTGGTCAGCTAAAGATTGATACTTAACAGTTGCGTTTTGCACGCTTTGAGCGATGCTGGCCAGAAAATCTTGAGGAACGCGAGCAAATTTCTCGCGCAAAGACTTTTGCAGAGCAGTCGTCAGCCAAACTTGTTCTAATTGCGAGAATAAAACTTGCGACTTCAGGGCAATATCGCTGTCGCTGAAGGAATCAGATAGCGCAAATTCCTGCTCTAGGGCAGCCAAATAAGATTCGGATTCAAGCTGTGCAGGATTCCAGGGGTAAGCAACATCAGTCTGAACAATTGTGGCGAGAAGTTCCATCTGGGCTTGAGTTTGAGAGTCGCGGAAATATTCAGAATCTGTAGATTGGGTAGCCATGATGTAATACCTAAGTGGGAAAAGGAAAAGACAGAGGGGGGACTGTGCCAAGAGCTAGTTGCGAGCTATCAGTGGTAAATAACTCTTTCAAATTCAGACTGGAGACTCAACGCCCAGAACTTTGCTGTGCTACTCGCTGCTTGCCTTCATTAGCTACACCCGCACCTTAATTCGTTCCGCAATCAGTCTCACTGTACCCCGAAGTTTTAGGAACCTCAATAGTGAACTCAAAAATCTGACCTTGAGAACTGCCAAATTTTAGCTGAGTCCCGCTGCGTAGCAGCAATTCTTGGTGGTGAACTCTCTGCCATCCCTCAGATCCCAAAACTAGAGTCCCGTAGCGAGAAAAATCGCGGAGGAAGTAGCTAGGTTCTTCCCGGCTATCTCCGATAGTGTTGCGGCAGAAAATCTCGGCGTGTTTTTGAGAAACCCACTGTTCTCGAATCACTACGTCGTTTTCTTCCCACCGTCCGACTCGAACCATACCTGCGCGAATCGGCCAAACCTGATTGGTGGAGTCGGTGGATTTGGCATTCGGTCGATCGCGCCCCCGCAAATAAGCACAAGACGGCAACCGTCCCAACCAAGTAGAAGAATTTAAAGGCAATTCTGTTTTGAGATCATCTACCGGCTCAGTTAGCTGGCCGTCAAACTCAGGGTGCATATACAGCACAGGCAGCGTCCAAGCCGGTTGATTGAACTTGTAGAGCGTTAGTAACTGCTGTCTGGCGACGGCGACTGCCCGATCGATCGACATCCGTCCGGCCAAAGCTTGGGCAAAAGTTTGGATAAAACTCCGGGCCTCGCGATCGGCGATCGAGTCCCGCATCCCCAACACTGCAGGCACCCCGTGATGAATCAGTACCTCAGCCAAACTGCTGCGGGCGATTGCCTGTTGCTGACCGTTAGTTGAGTGCAGCCTCTCCACCGCCGGCTGAGCTCCCCAGCAGGCATTAAACACCGCCAGAGTCACGCGGCACCGAACTAAAACCTGAGCCAGTTCAGTCCCATTAATCGCCGTTTCCGGCCCCAAAAACAGCAAACCGCCGTCGGGGCCCGGTATCCCGTGGCCGGCGTAAAACAGAATGTTGTAAGCTTGCGTTTCCAGCCGAGAAATGAGTTCCGCCGGGGTAGGTTCGATCAGAGTATCGACGCGAGTCGGAACGCTGATGTCAAAATATTTGTCACTGTCGTCGGTTTGAAAAGCACTTTCCAGAACGCCAGCTAAGGCGAGTGCTTCTTCTCCCAACTGCAAATGACCGTTATTACTCTTGGAAAATTGAGAATTAGCACCGCCGCCGGTTTCTGCTTGTCCCAAAACTAGCAAAATGTTGAGCGACTCCGCAGGCTGCAGGGGTGGCAAAGGTTCAACATTGCTGGTAGTTCGGCTGAACAGCAGTTGCTGCGACAGAGAAATTGCCGGTTGACCGGCTTGAGGCTGCATAATTTCCCAAGGTAAAGCAATTAAATACGGTTCGCGCAAGTCTACGCGCACTCGGAGGGGTAGATTTTGCCCGATCGCGATACCTTTACTTTCCTGGAGACTACCCTGAATCGGCCCTTCAAACAGCCACTGCCAAAGATTAATCCCCAAATGCTGCATCAGGCGACTGCTGTAGCTTGCCGGTGGCCGAGGCGGATGCAGATCCCCCTTGTTGCCCCACCCCCGTTGACCGAGGTGGAGCGGCACAGAGGGCGTCGCTGGAGCGAGGTCTAGCGACTGAGGGCTTCGTTGTTCAGTTTCTGCCAGTATATTCTGGTTGTTTTCTGGCGAGACGAAACTGCCATCAGGATTTAGGGGCAATTCGTGAATTGTCCCGGAGGGCGAAAACATTTCCTGCCAAGCTTTCCAAGATTGGGAGAGGGTATCGGGCCACATACAGTCGTGGTGAACGTACCCGCTGGGATAAGGAGCTTGTAGAACCCAAGTGGCAAAATGGTTTGCCCCAGCGGTTCTCAGGCGAGCGATCGCTATACTGAGGCAAGGACTTTCAGGGCGCGCCATTCACAACTACCGACTCTGGATATAGGGTTGAATTGAGTTTCTCTATTTGTAGTTTATCGGGTTTGGGGTGCGATCGAGTGCGTGAGATTGCTTTGGCAGTTTTTACTTTTACTTAGTGCCCAAAAAATTATCTATATTAGGTAAATCTACCCAAGTTCCCGTAGCATTCGACTCCTGGGTCAAATCCATCAACAACTGCGAGTAAACCCCTTCCCTCAGCGACGGTATCAACGATTCGCCCGCATCTATTGCCTCTACCCACCTATCTACTACTCGAATAAACGCTGCAATCCTCCCGTCTGGATATACTTGAGGAAACTCCAATCTTTGAGGAATTTTGATTTCAGCTAAAGGTTCTCCACCTTGGGAACCCCACAAGCGAAAGCCGTGGACGTAATCTTGCTGGTTGTCGCTTCCTAACACCAACGTACCCTTACTCCCGTATATTTCCACCCAGTGTCCCCGCCCTTGATAAGTAACAGAACTCAAACAAACTTGACAAGGCGTTCCCCCGGCTAATTCCAACATCAACGTGCACGAATCATCTGCATCAACTAATTTTAATTTTCCCGAATCATTCGGATCGGGCCGCCGCGAAATTCCTGTAATCAATTGCCCAGAGAGCCTTTGGGGCGGGCCGAACAGCCAGCTAATATAATCAAAAACGTGAGAACCAGTCGCGCCCAAAACTCCGCCCCCTCGATCTTTTTGCGCGTACCAATTCCAAGGGCGACTCGCATCAGCGCGGCTCGAAACCAGCCAATCAATCTTAATTAAACGCTTTTCTCCCACATATTCTGCTGCCAATAATTCTGCTAGCATTTGCCATGCGGGGATGAAGCGAAACTCAAAGTCCATTGTGGCAATTGCTCTGGAACCACCATTTTTAAAATCGGTTGGAGATTCGTTGTTTGCCAATCGGTAAAGTTCCCTGGCTTCATTTGCTGTCAGGGCTGTGGGTTTTTCTAATAATAAATGCTTGCCTGCTTCCAAGACGGTTTTTGCCATTTCATAATGCAAAAATGGCGGCGTGGAAATGCTGACGCCCGCCACTTCTGGGATAGCTACTATATCGGCGATCGAGTCGCAAGCGTAGGGGATATTGTGGGTAGAGGCGATCGCCTTTGCTTTGTCTAAATTCCGGTGGTAAACAGCCACAACCTCTGTCCGGTGATGGGCCTGGAATCCGGGAAGATGTACTTTTTGACCGAAACCGGTACCGACTACTGCAACGCCAATTTTTGACATAATTTAATAATTGTTAATTGTTAACTGTTGACTGTTGACTGTTGACTGTTGGCTGTTGGCTGTTGATAGTTGGCTTTTGGTAGTTGGTAGTTGGTAGTTGTTAGTTGTTATTTGTTATTTTTTAGCTGCGACCAATAACTAATGACCAATAACTCATAACTCATAACTCATAACTCATAACTAATGACTAATGACTAATGACTAATGACTACTGACTACTGACTACTGACTCACTACCCATTCAATTACTTGTTTGCCCAAACTAACCCCGTCAAACAAGTCAATTTCTCTGATCCCTGTAGGGCTGGTGACATTAACTTCTGTCAGATAACCGCCAATGATATCAATGCCGACAAAGTACAGTCCGTCCCGTTGCAGCACGGGTTCTAACTGAGTGCAAATTTCCAGTTCGCGATCGGTAATTTCGGTTTTTGCGACTCTGCCGCCGACGGCCATATTGCCGCGAAATTCATTGCCCGTGGGAATACGGTTGATAGCACCGATGGGCTTGCCGTTTAACAAGATAATCCGTTTATCTCCCTCTTTTGCTTCCGGCAGATAAGTCTGAACCATCACTGGAACTTGCCCTTGTTGAGTGCTAATTTCGACCAGGGAGTTGAGATTGCGATCGCCCGCTTCCAAGAACAAAATCCCCTCGCCAGCTTTGCCGCCCAAGGGTTTAAGAACTGCTGCTCCTTTTTTCTCAACAAATTGCCGAATTACCTGTTTGTTTTGAGAAACAATGGTCTCGGGGATCGCTCCCTCAAATTGCAAAGCATACATCTTTTCATTCGCCGCCCGCAATCCTTTGGGACTGTTAACTACCAAAGTTTTAGTGGGATCGATGCCATCTAAAAGGTAAGTAGCGTAGAGGTAAGGAACGTTGACTGGGGGGTCTGTCCGCATAAATACTGCGTCCATTGCTTCCAGAGGCTGCAAAGTAGGATGTTCTACCTGGTACCAAGCCTCAGCCGCCTCCCAGCGTCCCTCTACCACTTTTACTGGGGTGAGGGCTACCCGACTGAGCGTTGCCCAGGTTTTGCCGCCGATGACGCTTAATTCGTTGGCTTGAGTCGCCCAGACTTCGTGACCCAACTCTTGAGCTGCCTCCATCAGCGCTACGCTGGTATCGTGTCCTGGAATTAGTCGCGCGAGGGGATCGATGATGAATGCAAATTTCATTGTCAATTAAAATTAAGAACTGGTCGCAGGAAAATTGGGGCTAACGGAAAATTCGACAGGGAATGCCTCATTTTGCTGCTAGCAGCGGGTCTAGCTGGCCTAGAGCATCGAGTTTGTGCATTTCGTCGCAGCCACCTATGTGTTCGTCGTTAATGAATATTTGTGGCAGGCTGCGACCTCCGTTGGCTCGATCGCTCATTTGAGCGCGTGCTGCTTCATCTCCGTCGATCGCGTACTCTATAAAATCAATCCCTTTTCGCTTTAGCAGTGCTTTGGCACGAACGCAAAACGGGCAGGTTCTCCAAGTGTAAATTTCTACTTTAGGGGTCATGGACGCTCAAGCAATAACAATATTTTTTAATTGTAATCTTAACCCTAGTGCGGACTGTTTTTAGTTCCTAGGCTGAAACCCTCGATTTTGCGTTGGTAGCAAACTTGCCTTGGAGCCTTGAAACCCTTATTCTACGGTTGCCTATACAAAACTGTCCGAAGGATTGATCTTAACCAATCTTATTTTAATTTTTATATTTTAATTTTTATTATATATAGCAACCTTATCTTTTGCACTGGAGGTTATTCATTGCTGAAACCCTTGCCGGCAAGTGCATTTGCCTTGTTCCTTTTTTTTACCCTGACTGAAGTCGCTATCGCTTTCTTCCTTCAACATCCGGCTCTATTTGCAGCGCACAAGCGAGGTGTCAAGTTATTTTTTATACAATTTTTTATTGTTTATATAATTTTAAGTAAACAAATACCCACGCTCAAAAAAACGGAGACATTGTAAAGGCAAACAGATTGGTCATCAGCCTGCCTAGCGCTGCGGACCAACCTGCTTTTTTCGCTTTCTGCACGAACAGATCATTCCTGCACCTGTCAGTAGGACTGCGATCGCAGTACCCGGTTCAGGAATAGCAGTTGAGTTTCTCGAAGGTGTGCCTGTGTATATTTGGGACAAACTCGACTGGGTCGCCGGCGATTCGGGTTCCGGGCTGGGGGTTGGTGATGGCGGGCTGGGGGCACAGGCACTAGAATAATTTCCTGGCCCACACACATCTACTGCTGCTGCCGGAGGGGCGGCAGCTAGATAGTAAAACGCTGTTGCCATTATGGCAGAGAGTCCAATTGCTAGTTTTGCCAGTGGCGTACACATAACTATTTAGTTAAACAGTGGTAAAATCAAAAAATAGAAATAGTCCTAGAGATTAGCGCTGTACGACGGGCAAGGATTTTAGAGTTCTAACAATAAATGGATGTATTTTCTCGCGGACGCCTGTAAAAGATAGTATAGCGCTTGAGGTGAGTGCCCAAACACTTTAATAATATTATTCTTTTACCTTGACATCCCGTACCGTGTTTTGCACAGGTTGTTTGCACAGGTTGTTTGCACAGGTTGTTTGCACAGCGTGAAGCAACATCTTTTTGCCACCTCTGAACCAACAGCCTTTACAGCCATTAACAAAGAGTCTTTTTACCTTGACCGCGGCCTCCGGAAATTATTTATTTAACCGATCGCAAAATAGAGTTGCTGTATTGTACTTTGCAATGCACAATCTGACTACTCTTTTATAATCTCATAGTTCGACTATATCTGTCCTCAGTATATGTACGTATATTCCCCGATGTCAACTACTCAAAAGGAATATTTAAGTATTTACCGAGGGTAGAGGACGTATTGAATGAGCTGAGCAAGTCTGTCGCGGAGAGTTTCCATCCCCAAACCTTTGGCCGCCGAAATAAATACTGCTTGAGGAAATTCTTCTCGGGCGATGGCGAGAGTCTCTCCATCTACGGCATCGATTTTGTTAAAAACTACAAGGGCTGGGCCGGGAGTTACGGGCATATCGGTCAAAATATTCATGACCGATCGAATTTGGCTCTGCCACGCCGGATGGGAGAGATCGACGAGATGCAGCAAAGCATCGGCGTCAGTGACTTCTTCGAGGGTCGCCCGAAAAGCGTCGATCAAGGCGGGAGGCAGTTCGCGAATAAAGCCCACTGTATCTGTGAGGACGATCGACAGGGGTTCCCCGGTGACGCCGGGAATGGTCAACCGTCGAGTTGTGGGGTCGAGGGTGGCAAATAACTGGTCGGCGGCATAGACTTCGGAATTTGTGAGCAGGTTGAGCAGAGTCGATTTACCCGCGTTGGTGTAGCCGACGATCGCCACTGAGGGTACATCGTGATGATGGCGGTTCTGTCGCAGCCGGAAGCGGTGGGCCAGCAGTTGATTTACTTCTTGCTGCAATCGAGAAATGCGTTTGGCGATCGTCCGCCGTTCGGTTTCTAGCTTGGTTTCCCCAGGGCCTCTGGTACCGATGCCGCCACCCTGTCTCGACATTGCCTGACCGCGACCTCTGAGCCGGGGCAGGGCGTACTCTAGCTGAGCGAGTTCGACTTGCAATTTACCCTCGCTCGTTCGAGCTCTTTGGGCAAAGATGTCGAGAATTACCTCTGTTCGATCGACAACGCGAAGACCTATCTGAGTTTCCAAGTTCCGTATTTGTGCGGGGGCCAGGTCGCGATCGAATACCACGAGGTTAGCGCTAATCGTCTGAGCGGTGAGGGAAATTTCCTGAACTTTGCCTTCGCCGACGACTGTCTGCGGATGGGGGCGCGATCGTTTTTGGCGCACTGTTTGCAGTACCTGACCCCCGGCGCTTTCAACCAGTCGGGTGATTTCTGCGAGCCCGTCCTCAAACTCCAACTGAGTCATGTGCTGAGTCATGATACCTACCAACAGCACTTTGTCTTGGTCTGCATCGACCTGCTTAGCGACAAACTCTGCTTGAAACTCTGCTTCGAGCCCTTCCACCAAATCCAGAAAGTCTTGGTCGGCGAGTTCGTCTAAATTCAGCGGTTCTGATATTTTCCAGGGAAAGTGTGGTGTTTGAATTAGTGACTTTTGAATAGAAGGCTCTTCTATTTTATCAGTTGAATCTGGTTCTAACTGAGCGCTCAAAACAGAAAACTCAAAATTTGGCTGGTCTCCCTGGGGTATCAAGTGAGCGAGATAAGTTTCTTGGATGTAACCAGTCGCACCGCCCCCCCGGCGCTGAAATCCTCCGCCGGTCAGTGTCAGCCAAACCAGGGCATCCAGGCGCTGAATTGCCATTGCTGTGAGGGCTGCTTCGCTTGGGGTTTCTGGCTTCAGGTGAGTGGCGATGCAGCGAATGCCGCTGAGGCGACCTCCCCCGTAGCGGGGCAATTCTAGGGGCGCAATCTGCGTTTGGCGGGGTGTACCCACGCCGACACGAATTACTTGTCCGCGGCGGTTGATATAGGTGCAGATTGGTTTGTCTATTTCCGTGCTGATGGCTGCGACGCGCTGGGCGAATTCTGCAGTGGTGATGCGATCGCCCGGTAGTCGCTGGTGGTAAAGCTTTTCGAGTTGCTTGAGCTGGCTGGACTTTAAACCTTGAAGATTGCCGTAGATGGTTTCGATAACTGTTTCTCCCGATCGATCTATTTATCTCTTATTTTAGTTAACTCAAGGGCGATCGTGTTCGGCTTTTCAGTTGAAATTTACTAAATTTTCTTGCTTCTAGCGGAGCGCGGATTCAGTATTGTCGAGTCACCAGCGCCGTTGTTTGTCACTACGGGGCGATCGAGCCTTTCACAGCGGCCACCTCAACTTGCAGTTGTATTTAGTATTTACAGATACAGGCGATGGCTGAAAAATCTCGCGCAACAAAACTTAACACTTTATTTTTTGTTTCAAAATCCTCCTTTAGACTTGTGTGTATCTTGAGCCTAGAGACAGATAGCAAAGCAGAAATTAGGTCGCTACCATGAGAAGCGAAACATTGTTAAGGAATGTAAAAACATGGAAACTCGTCCTACTAACCTGCCTCCTACGGCTAATGCTTACAACGGCAAAGATCGGAATGCCTTTTTGTTTGGCTTCAACCCGCAAGCAGAACTTTGGAACGGTCGCTTAGCGATGATCGGTTTCTTAGCTTATTTGCTCTGGGATGCTGCTGGATATAGCGTTCTACGTGACATTCTCCACTTTCTGCCTACCTACATTGCTCACTAATGAGCAGCACTCTTTCCTGTCTGGCAGCGTGACTAAATGCCGCCAGTGCCAGACAGGCTAAAAGTTACAAATGGCAGCGAGTATGGTTGTGTCCCTTTGTATCTTCCGTTACTTTTGAATGGCATTAAAAGATTTTTTGCTGTGATTCGATGATTATGGGTGGGGGCGCTGTCGCTGGCGCGGTGAATATTGATACCGACAGATATTTATTACGTAAAGGCGATCGCCCCTGCTGTATTTTTGGCAAGAAATCTCATCGAGCATTTCTGAATAGTTTATGAAAAATAGGAGCATCAACAATGATTAACTCAAATTTACTGGCAGTAGTAGCATCGACAGTGACTGACACAGCATCAGGAAATTGGCAAAAGCCTCTGGTGATGTTTGTTTGCAATATCTTAGCATTGCTAGTTCTCAGCCGCCGAATTTGGTATCCCCACGTCGGGCCGAAAATGCCTTTGCCCTTCCCGTCTTTGTTCAACAATGTTAGCGTACCGGCATTTCTGGCTTGCATGAGCGCCGGTCACTTGCTGGGAGTATTCGCGATTTTGGGGCTGAGTATCGACAAGGCTATCTAGTAGCAATTGAGCCTCTTTTGTGGCGATTTCTTGCTGCAATTGGTTTGTTAATAGGTGGAAAAAAAATGGCAGGGGTAAGTGAAAAGCACTCACCCCTAATTTTAATTTTATATATGGAATGGCGTAGAAATCGGTTTTTTTACCATCCACATTAGATCAGCTTACTATGCTTAAACCCTTCAAATTCTACTGCAAAGCCTTCACCTTGGGGAGCCGCACACATTAACCCAAGTTGAACGATTGGTGACTCAGTTAGATATGCCAGTCGCATCATTGAATAGTCTGACCCATTCAACGAGTATTGCACTTCCACCGTTTCAGCTCGGCGCTTGACCCGCAGCCACAGGGAAACAGGCGGCACTTCAAGCGGCATAACAGACCAATCGGAATAGTCTCGTGTCACAACCGCACTCACGTTTTGCACTCCCTCAACAAACTCAATGCCGCACTTGAGCCAGATATTTTCGCTCTCTCGAATCATCAATCCTGCTTGATCGTAGAGCGATCGATAGCTACCAGTAATTTTGACTTCGGCTGTAAAGTCGCCTGACAGTTGACGGTAGTAAAAGTTGCCGTTATCGCGAATAAATCCGTAATGAGTTTGCCGCCAAAAGTCAGTCTTTGCGCCGGCGGTAATGTGGATAACATCGTTATCCTCATGCCATTGTAAAGGTTCGTTGTACCATTGCATTGTTTGCATCTCCTGCTAACTGCCTCCAATTCCGTGCAGTACCAAATCAGCCAAAAAATGAGATAACATAGCGTATTCTAATCCCCAACGCCAGTAAAGAAAACCAAAAGGAATTCCTAAGAGGGCATTGAGTGTAATGGTGCGAAGAATGACGATCGGGGTTAATGCCCAGACATTGGCAGCCGCAGGCAAATGACCCACACCAAACAGAATCGCCGCCGCCACAATTGCCAGCCAAAAAATCCATGTAGAGGGTTGCGGTTTGTCTCGCTCAAAAATCTTCCAAAGTAGCCACGCCATCAATGTCATACCGAACAGTCGCAGCAAGAGTTCTTCGGTGATGCCTCCGTAGAAGGAAGCTAATATGCGTTTCCAGAGGTCAATTTCGAGCGTTGTTGGAGTTGCCATTGGCGGCATCCAAGGTTGGAAAGCTAAACTCAATCCAATCAGGACGATTCCACCGATGCAGCCTACAATTAGCGCCGTGTTAAGGGCAGATTTAGATATTGGCGCGAAAGGCTGTCGATATACCAAAGCACGAGCTATGGGCGTATCAAGTCCGATCGAGTTACCGAGGCGAAGTCCAATCCAACAAAGGAGAATTAGAAAAATTCCGGTTTGCAGGGCGGAGGCGATCGCCAAAACAGGTAGCGGTGCAGGCAATTGACTTACTGCCGGATTGAGAGACAGCGCATAAGGGAACACCGCCAAGCTTCCCAAACTACCCAGAAACGCCCAGAACAATGCCAATCGGAAGTAATGATTTTTTGCAGTGTTAGCAGACATAATTTTTGAGAAAAAAACGAATCAATTACACTAAATCAGTCTTGAATATTTGAAACATTAAAGCTCGATCGCATTTATGCAACTTGTCTCAGGCGGAATATAGCCTCGGCTAAGGTGCTACAAAAGCTGGGAATGACGCAGGAAGGTAGCCAAAAACAGCGTATTTTTCACCGAGGGCAGCTTGAAGAGCTCGAACTTTACAGTTTACTCAAGAAGCACAAGTGTTGAATTTTGTTACCAAACTTTACTTCATTGCCGATATTCCTCCTACACCCCCTAAATTTATCCGGTAAAAATCAGTTTCTCTTTCCCAGTTTGAGGATAGTGCTTATCTTGTAGATTTTTCGGTGGGCGATGTATTATTTATTATTTTAGCATTTCATATTTACCAAAGTTGCTGTGCCAAGCTTCAAGACGCTTGGCTTCTGCTGCTTGATGGAGCAAATAAGTTTCAATTTCTTGGGTGTTGGCATGATAGTAGGTGAGTGCGGCGTAGACTTCGGCGAGGGTGAGATGTCCGATGCGATCGCAAATCTCTTCAGCATTCGATCCTCGCTTGTATCAGGTTACGATGCGGCGAACGGTAACGCCTTTACCGACGAGGTGGGGACATCCACCATGCAGTCCGGGAGTGCGTGTAATGAGCGTACCAATGTCAATAGATACTGCTGTGGTCATAAATTTTATAATTTTAACTATGCTGATAATAGATGAAAACCCTATAGAGGCGCACTGGCTATGAACTGGAAAGCACACATTCACTCAAATCCTAAAATTCTGCTTGGCAAGCCTATAATTAAGGGGACACGAATATCAGTGGAGTTCGTTCTAGGGCTATTTTCAGAAGGTTGGACGCAGCAACAAATTCTAGAAAACTACCCAACGCTTAATGCTGAATCTCTACAAGCTGTGTTTGCTTTCGCGGCTGAGTGCCTCAAAGAAGACGTATTTTACACACCTTTACTCTTTGCTGAGGCAAGTTAATGGGGTTTCTAGCAAATGAAAACTTTCCACCCAGTGATTTAACCATTTGGACAGATGAAACTACCCAACGGAGACAAGGCACTGCTGGGCGACAAGCTTGAGCGATACTCACTTAATATGCAGCATCCCAAAGGAAAAGATAAAGCCATCCTATTTAGAAATCGATTGGGAATTACACTAGAAAACAAAGCTATTTTAGAAGTCGCTTTATTAGAATGTGCGGTCAATCAGGAGGCAGAAATTTATAAAACAGACAACTATGGAACCCAGTATGATATCAAATTTTTCATGACTACGGAAACCGGAAGCTCTTGGGTGCTGTCATGTTGGATGATTCGCACCGATGAAGACTTTCCCCGGCTAACTAATACCTATCCTGTCAATAAGTGAGGATACTGTGATGACGTTACACGAGTATGATGTTGTTGCCTTGACCGAAGAAATTCACGCAATCCATAAAGCAACCTCTCAGCCAATTTTGCTCCGACCGGGACAAGTTGGCACTATTCTCATGAGCTTTGAAGATCGCGCTTATCTAGTAGATTTTGCCGATGCTCAAGGTAATACCTATGCAATGGAAACCATTCCCTCCGAAAAACTCATGCAACTCGTTTATGAGCCACTTCCTGCCTATGCCTAGCCTGCAAATCATACTTTACAGAGTATTGAGCTGGAAGTGGCGATCGAGGAATTATATCGCGGTGTGAGTTTGGGGCGATAAATGAAGTAAGCTATAGACAAAGATTTTAAACAATTTTAACCCCTGCCAGCATCCGTTGCTTATCTGTTTGACTGAATTACAGTGAACCCAAGACAATGTGGCGGTCGTCCCTGCATCCGGGGAATGCGGATTCGAGTCATCCATATCCTAGAGTTGCTGGCTGCGGGCGCTCGAATTTTTGAGTTTCTCCATGAATTGCCAGACTTGGAAGTTGACGATCTCAAAGCTGCGCTTCTGTCTGGTATGATATTGTAGATATATAGAAAAAATCAGTTTTCACAGGATCGCTACCAACATGGAATTATCTGTACTAGCTTTAGAAGCAGCAAGTATTGCACTTTGGGCAATTGATAAAGTTTCCGGTGGAGTTTTGGAGAAAGCTGGAGCAGATGTCTTAGATTTCTTAAAAATAAGATTTCAAGGCAAACTTCAAATCAAGGGATCTGAACCCAAGCTTTTGGAAGCCGCGATCTTAAGTGAAGCAGAGTGGGACAAAAAGTTTCAAGAAGATCTAGAAAGGCTGATAAAGAAGTATCAGCAGATACAAAGTACCTCCAATGTTTCTCAGAGTACCGAATCAGGTGTAAACGTTAATGTTAGTAGCAATCCAGGTACAGTTATTGGGCAACAAATAGGACAGCAATTTTTTCGTTAACCAACTTTTCTTTGACCTTCAAAATTCTGATTTAGAACCAAACAGGAACTTCCTTAAAAGGTTTTTTAACTACATCAAAGTAGTTATGTTTTTGATGTGCGCTCTATTTTTCTGGTTTTTGTCTGGTTGGTTAGCTGACTATTCTTTTCCCTTTGGTCAAGCTCTAGATTTAATGCTTGCTTGTTTTAAAGGTACTATTTCATCAAAAATTAATAGCCTACAGCAGCAATTGCAAAGAACAGATGTAGTTACCCAACCAAATAATAAGAAGCAAGTTCAAAAACTGAATAACTTAGAGTCTCAAGCATGGTTATATGAAGGCATTTTAGAACGTCTTGGTACAGATCCTTCTGCAAATCATGAAAGGATTGCAAGAACACTTGAGGCGTTAGAGTATAAAAGAAGCGAAATTCTACAAGAACTAGAGCCTCGAAGACCTCGAAGTTATCGTGTTTTAGCCGAAATACAAGATTCGGCTCGTGTTCTTTTGGCTAGTCAGGCGGAGAAAGATTATGAACAGCTACAGAAAATTTTAACTAATCTGGTTCTTTTCACGAGAAGTAGGCAACCGTCGCAAATTATTATTTCGGAAGCAATTACTAAATTAGCTTCAGAAATAGTACAAAATACTAATAAAATTAGTCCTTATCGTCTTCGTCTTGCTTATAAAATAGATGAATTAATGAAGGTTTTATCAGCAAAAATAATTTTAGTTTCTGATGGCTCTTCTACGGATAGTAACTATCAATCACTGGTTGACGAGTTACGTAATCGTGTCAGTCTTTTATCCAAAGAGTTTAACAATTTACTTATAGCCAAACAAGAAGACACAAATGATTTAAACAGACGCCTAAGAGAAATTTCCAACCTGACAAAAATTATTTCTGAACTTCAGAGAGATATATCAAATCGTAATGCAGATATAGTAGCCTTGCAAAGCCACATCCAAAACTTAACAGAATTAGTTCAAGAGAAGCAGGCTCAATTAGACTCTCAAACATCGGATTTCCGTTGGAAATACCAGAATCTATACGATCACTATAAACAACAACAGGATGAGATTGTAAAGTTGAAAGAAAATATAAATGATTCATCTCAAGTTAATCGATCGCAATCTTCTACTTATAGCAGGTCAAAATCGCAACAGCCTGTTCAAAAAACCAAATCAAGTATCACAATAGAAGAATATCAGAAAATAGTTAATAAAAGTGATTATGTGTATGTTAAAGCACACCAACGAAGCAATGGGTCGTATGTCAAAGCACACTACAGAAGAAAGCGGCATTGAACCAGACTGTTGTTTTTAAATTAACAACGGGCAAACTGAACTTCCGTACAACGTTCAAATTCCAACCCAAAGATGAATGTCATGCAAGCTAAACTTCAACAACAACTTTCTCCTGCTGATGCCGAAGTCATTTTGAGAGGCTTGCCAGAACGAATTCAAGCGGCTCCGATCGCGGGTGCTGCAAAAATTGAATATCCGATCGCCATTTCGATCGCCATTTCGATCGCTAGTTTTCTCGACACAGAAGCATTAGGTTTTGTAGATTGCAAACCAGGACGCGGGCAGTAAAACCGAGAAGAGGTGTCAAAGTTTACGGTATACTTCGTTAACGCACCCTACAAGAGCAGCGATTTATCTCTCTACCTCACGTTAAGCTAGAAACAGACAACAGAGAGCCAACCTACGCACAAGGTTAATATCAATGGTTGCGATCGCCCAAAAAACCCTTTCCTTCGAGGAATTTCTCAACTGGGATGACGACTCCGGTATGTCATTCGAGCTAGTCAATGGAGTTGCCATGCCCTTGAGTGAACCCACAGCCAAACATGAGGATGTCGTCGATGGTTTATGTCGTCTCTTGGTAGATCATTGCCAATCCTTGAACCTTCCCTACGTTCCTCGACAAAGTAAACAAGTCAGATTGAACGCTGGCCCGGGCGAAAGTGAATCGAGTCGTAAAGCCGACATTGTGGTGTTTGCCAAGGAAGAATGGGTCAGAATGCGTCAAAGTTCTGCCTCTGCTGCTGCTTATATTCCACCTCCCTTGGCGATCGAAGTTGTCAGTACGAATTGGCGGGATGATTACCGCATCAAATTGAATGAGTATGAAACTTTAGGAATCCTGGAGTATTGGATCGTTGATTATGCAGGGTTGGGAGGCGTTCAGTATATTGGTTCTCCAAAACAGTCTACCGTGACCATCAACCGCTTAATCGATGGTGAATATCAGGCACAGCGATATCAAGGAGAAGCCATTATTGTTTCTCCAACGTTCCCTCAGTTGGTATTAACCACCGCTCAAATCGTTGCGATGACAGAAGTTTAGCGTTTGCAAATTATTTGTAGGGTACTCTGTATTGCCCAAAAAATTATTAAGGTGCGATATACGCTACCAAGCTGATATTATCTAAAATCTCGGTCAAGACGAGAAGCTATGCGATCGCATATCCAGTGTACTCTCGGACTTCCGGTGGATGAAAAGCCAGAACAATGTGGTCTTTGGGCACACCAGCCGCGACGAGTTCAACGGTGATGCCGTCTTCGATGCCGTCATAGTGAATCCAAATTTTTTCTCCTATAATTTGGACATGGGTGACGCAACCGTGAACGCGCTTTTTACGATCCCAACCTTCATTGAAGAGTAGAAAATGAGCTCGATCGGCATCAATGATGACATATTGCTGAATGTCGCCATGACTATAAGAGATAGCAGCATGATCTTTAAGAATTTTCTCAATTGTATCTTGATAAAATTTTAGTCTATCCATTGAACAATCTCCTCTGTTTCTGAATCAAAAATAATCAGGTTAATGCTTTTTTTACGAAGTACCATTTGACATATCTCTTCTGAGAAAAAACCTGCAAATACGGTTTGGGCTATCGCTAGGTAAAGGACTCGTTCTGGATCTTCATCCTCCATAATCAGATAATACAAATCGTATTGACCGAGTGCCTTTTCTAACTCGCTTACAAGTGATGGATCGAGAAAGCTTTTGATTTCTACGGCAATTTTGCGCCCTTGCTTCTCGGCTGCGAAGAGCTTTTTTGCGCCCAAATCAACGTAGACTGAACGTCCGCCAACTCTGAGCTTGAAAGGATCGTTAGTAATTGTCCAACCGTCTTTGATGAGGGCGGTGCAGACAGTATCGTGATAAAAGTCTTTGGCAGGCATAGGGGCTGTTATGTTTATCTATCATATACCACATAAGTTCCGCAGAGGTTACGCGATCGCATATCCAGTGTACTCTCGGACTTCCGGTGGATGAAAAGCCAGAACAATCCGATCTTTGGGTACGCCAGAGGCGACGAGTTCATCAGTGATGCCGTCTTCAATACCATCATAATGAATCCAGATTTTGTCATTGCGAATTTCGGCATGAACCACATAGCCATGAACTCGCAGATGATTTTCCCAACCTTCATGTATCAGCATAAAATGGTTGCGATCGCGGCTGACCACCACATAGGTAATCACATCCCCATAAGTATAAGGAAGATCCGCATAGTATTGGAGAATTTTCTCCAAAGTCTCACGCCATTCGTCTACGGGTTGATTTGCGGTTGCCATTGAATAATCTCCTCCGTGTTTGAGTCAAAAACTATTGAAAGTTTGATCGCTACATCCTCAACGCCCTGCAAGAACGCCACCAACCTAGACTTCCAACCACCCAACCTACTGAAAAAGGTTTCAGACAATGGCATCATTTCCATTTCCCCCGCAATCTCTCAATGAGTGGTGCCCTCTCGACGAGGCGGGCCGCCGATCGTGGCTCACCTATGCCTCGCAACGTTTTTTCGACATCGGCGGTGTGTTAGTGTCAAAAGCTCCTGGTCGCGTAATCGTCCTCGATGGAAGCCTTTTCGATACACTTCTTGGCTTCTATTGTGCGATCGGGGAAGCCGTGAACGGGCCGGGTGGCTACTTCGGTAATTCGATGATGGCTTTCGATGACTGTCTCTTCAGAGGCTTCGGACTGGAATACCCGTACACCATCGTTTGGAGGGAGTCCCAGCGTTCCCAGTGCGTTCTCGATGTGCTAGCCCTGCTGAAATACCTTGACGACGAATGTTCCTGCGACTGGCCCTTTGAGCGTTTCGCAGACGACATAGGCTTGCGCGAACAAAGAAGAAGGGAGGTTCTCGCGGGCGATCAAACAATGTTCGACGAAATCGCAGAGACTATCCGAAGCGTTCCAGACCGTAATGGTGGATCGGTAACGCTTGTACTTGAGTAGGGTAAAGTCGCCATTAGATTAAGCCTATGGTAGTTCGCCAACGACAATGAACAATTAAAGCTGTAAAAGGGAGTTTAGACCAAATTAATTCGACTGAATTTGCGAATTCAAAACCTTAGAAATCCGATCGCGCGTTTCCTCCAAATGAGCCCGCGTATAAGCATCCGCATTCCGATCCAAATTCCGAATACTCTTGCTCAAACCCTCCCGCAACTGCCGCAACTCGTACCACGCCAAACTCCGCGCATCCTCTGGAACATTCGTTTTTCGCAGCACCATTCCGATCAAAATTGCTAAATGTTCCCGCTGCAAAGAACGCCGAAAAGTTGAAATTTGCATCTTCTTTTCCGGCTGCAAAACCTCTTGCCAAATATCCTTTTGCACAGTATCCAACACTTCCGGCAACCTCAAAGCAGTTTCTGGCGCCGATTTTAACTCCGCATCCCGCAGTCGCGCCAAGCGCACCGGCGATAGCAAAACCCGCAACACAAACCGCTGCAAAAAAGTAATTCGATCGCCGATCGGGTAATCTAGAGGAAACACCAAAGCCGGACTTCCCCAGTGTTCCCAGCGCGAAGGCGCCAATTTATTCAGCAATTCCGGGGCAAAACTAAACGCATCCGGCGCAAAAACGTACTTCTCTAATGTTGCTAAAGCTTCTCGCTGCTGAGAAAGTTCGATCGGCACAAACGGCAACTTCGCATTAGTATCTCCAGGGCGAATCCGACTAAACGACTGTCCCCCCACATACAAAGTAGCATTCATCACTTGGTTGACATAATACCCGAACACCGAATCAAACATCACCCGCAGTTCGTTATAACCGTCTTCCCCAACCGGAATTCGCTTTTCCAAACGCTTCCACATCGCCCTAGCATTATCCAATTGCCATTGCGAATACCTCAGCATATTGGCGCTGAGATCAAAGGTATTTGCAGCGGGATCGAGATCGACAGAATCCTCATCCGGCGCGTAAGCTAATTGGGCTTGGGCCCCGCGGCTGGCAATTTGTTGCAGCGCTGGTAAGTCGCTGTTGGGGTTTACGCCGCCAATCACCTTGTAACCATACTCGATCGCCCAATCGTCGTAAGGCCCTACAATCGTTGGAAAATAGTCGCCCTGCACAGTTCCCGGAGGTGCCAAATTAATCGGCACATAATCCATCACCGACGCTACCAAACCTTGCGTGCGAGTTACCTGAGTATTGTGCAAATCCTCCGGTTGCAGCATCGTACTTCCGTGAAAATTGTGCCTCAAACCGAGAGTATGACCGACTTCGTGGGCTGTCAAAAATCGGATATATTCATTCACATAATTGTCAATCGTCCCACTGCTAGGCGCTGCATTTTCCAACAAATCGATCGACATTGCCCCCATCGCAAACTGGCGGTTCGATTCCAACCCAAAACACATATCCGAACTCGACATCAACCGCGATAAAGACGATCGCTTTTGCTCTTGGTATCTTTCTACCAAAGTCGGCAAATCATCAGCAATTCCACCTTGAGCATTTTCCCTGCTGCTTTTTCCTAAATCCCCATTTTCTAGCACATTCAAATAGCGAGAATACATCCCAAACTGACAGGGATTAGTATTAGAACCGTTTCGCCCTTGAAAACTCTTAGAAAGCGATCGATTTTGTTCCACCAAAGACCGATAGCCCTGTTTGATTTCCCGGACAACATTAGCATCCAACAGAATGTCAGCATCCAAAATTTCCCCAGTCAGCGGGTTAGTGCGAGACGGCCCGATGCCGGCAAACTGAGGCTCAAAAGAACTCGACCAGCGGATAGTATTGTAGCGAACATCAGCCGGGTCCCATTTAGCATTGTCCGGCATTTGTTTGACCTGAATTGCCTCAGTAAAACCTGCTTTTTCAAAAGCTTTGTTCCACACCAAAACGCCCTCGCGGATTGCGTTTCGGTATTCGGTAGGCACATTATTTTCAATCCAAAAGACGATCGGCTGAACCGGAGGCGACATCGGCGCTGTCGGGATTTGCTTTTGCAAATGCCAGCGATTGATATAGCGCACAAAAGGCTCCCGGCTATTCTTGTCAGAAAAGTCCTTATATGCTGTGAGGAAATAGCCCACTCGCTCGTCTGCAAGTCTGGGGCGATAGCCGTTATTTAGCGGCACTTCCGAGAAACTATAGTGAATGCGGAGGTTAAAAGCCCGACTGTCAGGAACCGAAGGTAAATAGTTAACTTCACTGTCATTATCGCTAGAAAAACCATAGACAGAAGCAATCTCCACATTCAGCGGAAACGCTTTAACATCTTTAAAAGAAGACTTGTCTGCATCGATCGAGTAAGAAGCGCCCAAAAGCATCGGCAAAATCGCTTTTACCCCTGGCAAATCGCGTTTGTCGCTCATCAGCAAATCGCCTAAATCGATTAGCAGAGTTTGTCTTTGCGGATGAATGCTTTTGAGAGGCAAAGAATAGAGAATCGAGTCGCTAAATCCCCGTGCTACCGAACCTGCTTGCGGGTCGCCCGGACTGGTGCGAAAATTTATATTTGGTATCACAAACTGCACGTTATTTTGGACGCGCCGCAGTTGAAACAAGAAATCGCCGATCGGCATTCCGCTCAAAATGCCCGCTTCCCCCAAACCCGATGCCAATGTCACAAAGCACAGAAACTTTTTGTTGAATTGTTCCGGTTTAATTTCCAGATATACTTTATCAGTTGCTTGATTGCGGTAAAGGGTAAATAATCCCTCTAACTTTTTCGCGTCTTTGACAACCTCTTCAAAGGGTGCGAGAGTTTGCTGTTCGCTACTTGGTTCGTTGCTGGGCGGCCCAGATGATAAAGCTACAGGTAAAAAGAAACCTTTATACAAACTGAAACAGAAAAATGCTAAAGATAATATAAAAAATATCAAAGGCAGATTTTTTCTAGGATTTTTTATCTGTGTATTTTTGCTATTTTCAGGAAATATCAATCTTTTCATTTTCAGTAATTTAGCCGCAGGAAAGAATAGTTTTGAGATAGTCGCGCCGCACTCGCAATGTTGGGAGCATTTAACATCTTGCACCATTCTCAATTATATCAAGTTCGGTTAATTGCTTATAAGAACCGACCGGGCGGGTTTATGAGATTGTCAATTTTAGGCAATTATTATTGGTGAACCCGCCCCTACAGGAATTATATCTATTTAACCGAACCTGATATTACTTGTTTAGGAACAGGCTTTCCGGCCTGTTCCACAAGAAGAAAACTCACTCTTTGTGGAACGGGTCGAAGAGCCGGTTCTTGACAATGGTGCAACATCTAAGGAGCATTTAACATCTAAAATAACTCAAAGCTCAAAAATTAGAACTATTGTTGCGCTGGCCAGGGAATCATGGGATCTTGAGCCAACCGCTTAGAAACTGCAACAGCACCGTAACGGTTGAGGTGGCTGGGGTCGGAAAAAGATTCCCGCGCCTGGGGCCACAATAAACTCTTATCTAGGAAAATTAGTCCGCTTTGAGCTGCTAATTCTTGCATATATTGCCGGAATTCTTGTTCGTAGCCTGTCCGCACCGGGTCTAAATAATCTTCAGTCAGAGGCATATTAACAAACACCAGATTAATGTTGCGAACTTTGGTAAATTCGATCAGATTTTTGAGTGCTAGAGCTTGTTCGCCTACCAATTTAAAATTTTGATAGTCGGAGTCGTAATAACCAGATACTTTCGGGTGTTTCTGAAAGTAAGTTTCGGGATTGAAGCGTATATCGATCGGCAAAAAGCCATTTGGTTGATACTCGCTGACTGGTTTACTCGCAGCAGTGGGCTGAACGTTTTCAGTTGTTTGTTCACCCAGGGCTGCGGTTTGGGGGCTGTCGGTTGCAACAGGGGCTGAGGGATTAACGATCGATCGCAAAAACCCTTTAAGTCGATCGCGCTTTTTGTAAGTTGCAGAACCCTCCACCAACTTTTGACTCACCAATTGCTGAACATTAGCTTGAGCTTCTCCCAAATTCTGCACCAATTCAGTCGCAGTCGCCACCGGATTGTTGGCGCTTTCCTTCGATGTTTCGGATTCTAATTGATTGGTGCGGATCAGAAAACTACCCCGGCTCAATTGCCTGTAACCTTCAGAAGAAGCGATCGCACTAAAAGTCAAATCCGGCCGCCCGCTGTTGAGAGCCCTCGCCCCGTCAGCCAACACCAACAATTTCGGCAGTTGTTGCGGCGGCAAAATCCGGCGGACGATCGAATCTACAACCTGGAGAGTAGCTCCATTAACCCCAAAATTGTAAGCCCTCAGCCCCGGATAGCCCGAAGCTGCCAAAGCTGTTTCCAAAACCGCCGGGTCGATGCCCCGCAGCGCCCTCGAACTACCGACAATTAAAATATCCGGCGGTTTCTTGTGCAGGTGGATGTACTCTTGATAGCGCGCTATCTGCTCGTCAAGCTGCTCGCTCCTCAAAGTTGGGAACACCGGAGGAGCAGAAACATCAGCTACAGGAACGCTAGTATTTCCCGGTTTCGTAAACCCAGAGCCATTGAAAGCCTCTTGCTGGTTGGCGGACGGCGACGGCTGCAAGGGAATTTGAGGCAAATTCACCTCCTCAGCAGGGGGAACTGGTTTCGGCGTTGCCTTCGGAAGTGGGGCTGTAACGTCGTCCACAGCCTTGGGGGATGAATTTTGACAATTTGCGCCGCTGCAAACTTCGGAGGCGCTAGGAGCTTGACTGACCGTCGCAGATTGCAGAAATTGACCGAGGAGCCAATCGGTATTGAAAGTCAGCAGACAGCCGGCGATCGCCCAAATCAAAGCCATGCCGGCGGCGCGATCGGCTCTCACGCCCCCCGGCGCAGCAGCATTCGTTGACAAACCATCGTTGGGAACAAAAAAACCCGAAGCCACAAGCGGGTGCACCGCAGCTTGAACTAACTGCTCGCCCAGATTGTATCCGGGTAGTCTGATTTTGAAGCGGGGGCGCCAGGAGTTCGGCGCCGGAGCATCGAACACCAAATTGTCGCCCAAGCCCGAAAAACTCCCATCCTCCGCCGCCGCAAACTCCGGCACCGGTTCCTTTTCCAACACAGCCACTTGGGAGGGAGCCGGTGCGGGTGCCGTCGCTGATTCTTCGTCAACAGCCGTTCTGAGGTCGATTGCGTAGCGCCACAGGGGAAGTTTCTGGCCTGCGCGCCGTCCGTAGACTCGCACCCCTACCACTCCCGGAATTTGTAAGTGTCGCAAAAACTTCGCCACCGGCGGGCCTACCTTCGACTGAGAAGGGCAAGTCAGAGCTTCAGTCATGACGTGCAGCACGTCGGCTTTTTGCAGCACGACAGCCCGAATCCCTCCTGTTTCCAGCTTGCGTCTGAGATTGGGGTTGAGCAACCTGTTCAATAAAAAAGTCAAAGCCAATTGGTCGCCCTCGATCGCCAGCGTTCTAGCGTTCGCAGCTAAGTCGGGGTGGTGGGCGGCAGGCAAGTCCACCCAGTCTATCCACACCGGGGACTCCGGCGCCGCCTGAGAGTCCTTGGCTGGTTCTACGCCGTAGATTGTAGCTGCGCGGATGCCTTGGGGCGCAAATGAGGCTAACAAAGGGGCGATCGCGTCGGTGGTTTGCTGCTTGTCGGGGTATTCTTGCCGTTTAGGCTTTTGTCCTTTTTTGGCAGTTTTGCTGCAAAACAGGTGGAGGGTTGCTTCTTTGAGGGTAGCCCGCACTTCGACTCTCGATGCAGCCAAGTGTTGATTTAGCAGTTTGGCGATCGACTGTACGTCTCCCCATCTGGCCCATTCCTTGAGAATTTTGTCCGGCGAAGTCAAATCCACCCGCAGCAGCCAGTCCGGTTTCGCTTCGCCGCTGACTTGGCTGGCGATCACGGCTTCCCGGAAATCCTCTAGTTGCAGTTTCCGCAGCCTGCCGGCGATGGGTTCTGCCAGCAAGGAGGGGTCGGGGCTGTAAGCTGACTCGCACAGCACTAGCAGTCGGCGTTCCTTGGGCTTGATATTTTCCGGCCCATTCACCGGCAGGGTTTCTGGGCTGCTTTTGAGTTCTTTTTCGCGAATGCTGACTTTCACCGAAACTCCCATCGGCCCGAGGATTTCGCTGAGATAGCTGGCGATCGCATCTGGATAGCCCCGGCGCGCCAACGTTTCCGGCGAAACCGTCAATGTTCCATCAGGATCGCCCTCGCCTGAGTCAGCTTCCGGGGATTGAATCAAAGCCACTGCGCCACGGTTCGCTTTCTGCTGCGGGGGAACGGCGGAACCGACAACTTCCCGCATCGCAGCAGCCGAAGTGTCGATCGTCACGGGGGAAGTTTCAAAAGATTCTGGGTATTGAATGCGGGAGGCGATGGGCAGACTTTCGGCGTCAAAATCCAGTTCTTCCCGTACTTGCGGCGGGTGGGCTGCTGTTTCTATCGGTTTTGGTGTCTGTTTGAGTTTCTGGTTGTCATTCTTAAATTTGCCGAAAAATCCGCCTCTTTTAGGGCTTGCTGGCGGTTCGTCGGGGGAAGTCGCTGGCGGCGACTCTTCGGCAACTTTTGGTTCCGGTTGCTGTGGCTGTTGCTGTCGCTTGGGACTGCTACAATCGAGCCGGACTGTCCAGTCATTTTGTCGGGAACCGATTTTGCGGCCGCACAGAAACAACTGGTAAATTTTAGGTCGATCGGGCAGCAGTCGCGTTAAATCAGTGTGTTCTAGGGCGTTGGTGAATCTCGCCGTCACCAATTCTTGAGACGGACACTGCGCTGCTTCGCACAAAATGTGCAGGTGATTTCCCCGCAAACGCGCTTGTACTTGAACTTCGGGAAGCCCTAAAGCTTCCCCGGCCCACTGCGACGCGCTCGATCGATTGTCTGCCAATATGCTCCCGTTCGCATTCAACATGAAACTCTAAATTTTGCCAAAGCTGGTTTTGTTTTCTAGAAATAGCACAGTTACAGATTTTACAGACAATTATTTGATTTGCCGAGCCTAACCGTTTTGTCTGGTTTAAGCCATGCTGGACTTAGTGTCTTGCCTTGTATCCCCTCGCCTTCGAGCCGTTGGGGAATATTTTTTTGATAATACCTCGACATTTTGGCACAGATAGGTTCAAATTAAGCCTACCAAGAAGTTATTCGTTATTAGTCATATCGTTTCCGTTTGCATCCGAATAATAATTAGACCTATCTCATAATTCTTGTGGAACAGGCAGGATGCCTGTTCCAGACTGGCTTTTCTGGAAATGTCTATTATTTTCCGACTGTAGTGCTGGGGTTTCGTTGGCCTACGCGGAGAGAGTCGCACGATCGATCGCATCCGTAAACCGGGATTATCTCGATTTTATACAAAACGTTTTTTCCGAGCGCCAGCTTAATATCTCGCGAGAAGATATGTATAGGCTTGGCTACACGAGGACGATCGCTTGCAGGATATCCTTCGGATGTCACCTGATTTGATATCAGAACTCATTAGTCCGAAGGCTGCTGTCAAGATGATTATTTGCCTTGTAAACTGAGGATTACGGATTGACACAGGAGGAATTTATGCCGTCGGAAAACCAAGACTTGCTCAAAACTCAAACATCTAACAGTCCAAAGTTGCCAGTTCCCTCAGACATTTTATTGAGCTTCGTCGCCTTACCAATGCTGGGCGGGTTGGTGGTGGCTAAAGCTGCTGCTGAGTTTGTTGCGTCGATCGGCGTTGAAAGCGAAGAAGTCTTTCGGGGTTCGCGCCTTCCCGTACTCAACTTTCCTCAATCACAGGATTAGAAAGCTCAAGGAAGGATGCTGCAGCTAGAAGTTAAATTTTTTGACCCCGCCCAAAAACGGATACGGTGCCACGTACTCCTGTCAGGGAAAGATAAAAATTTTCGACCCTAGTTCAACATCCCAGATTTATCTTTGGAGGAAATCTCAAATTGTTCGACTTAGCGCGACTCAACTGACCGCTGGCCGATCGTCTCACGCCGATCGTCTAAAATCTAAAATCGCAAGTCAAGTGATATGAAAGCTTGACAATACGTACAATCTGTGCTCTAAGAATTAATCTCTCCTTATACTTTGTACATAAGTGCCTTCTACTTTCTACGTTGCAAGAAGTTGTCTCAAATTTGACTGCAAACAAAAGTGTTTTAGGCGAAACTAAACCATACAATTTTCTAGACACCCGCAGCTATTGAGGAACAGCCCGATGAGTTCAGTCCTCCAGTCTTCAGAACAGGCTATTGATGCAACATCTATTTCCCCTTTTCCCGCTTACTCAAAATCAGACCTGTTTCTGCGAAATCGCCTCAAAGTAGTAGAGGACTTGTGGGAATCGGTGCTGCGACAGGAGTGCGGGCAGGAATTGGTGGATTTGCTCCAACAAATGCGATCGGTCAATTCCGCCGAGGGACAAGCCACTCACTTTCGCGAGTCGAATGTCGTACAGCTAATCGAAAAGCTCGATCTCAACGCTGCCATCCGCGCCGCTAGGGCTTTTGCACTGTATTTTCAGTTGATCAACATTGTCGAACAGCACTACGAACAGCGAGACCAACAGCTAGCTTACGCTAGCAGCAACGACGCTGGGGGGCGGATGTTTTCTAAGCTGCCAGGACAAGCAACGGATGCCCCCGATCGCCCCCGGCATAGGGAAGGCCCAAGCCCCACCCAAACAGCTTTGAGCAATGCAGACAGCAGTGAGACGATCGCCCGAGATGCCGGCACTTTTCACCAACTCTTCCCGATGCTGCTGCGCTTGAACGTGCCAAGCCAGCAAATCCAGCGGTTGATCGATCAGTTAGACATCCGCTTGGTATTCACCGCTCACCCGACAGAAATTGTCCGCCATACGATCCGCACCAAGCAGCGGCGAATGGCGAAGATTCTCCAACAGCTAGACCAAGTTGACGAGAAATTTCAGGTGCTCGGAACCGACTCTCAAAGCCCCTACCCGGTGTCTTGCTGGGAAGCGGCGGCTCTCCAAGAGCAACTGATGGAAGAAATTCGCCTCTGGTGGCGCACTGACGAACTGCACCAGTTCAAGCCGACTGTACTTGACGAGGTGGAGTACACTCTCCACTACTTCGATGAAGTTCTGTTTGATGCTATTCCCGAACTCTACCACCGATTAAAGCAAGCTCTGCACGCTTCTTATCCTTATCTGAAACCGCCGAGTTACAATTTTTGCAAGTTCGGTTCTTGGGTGGGATCGGACAGGGACGGCAATCCTTCTGTGACTCCGAAAGTTACTTGGCAAACGGCTTGCTATCAGCGCCACTTAGTGCTAGAAAAGTACATCAGCGCGGTGAAGCGGCTGAACGAACTTTTGAGTTTGTCGCTGCACTGGAGCGACGTACTGCCGGAATTGCTGGAATCTCTCGATCGCGATAAATCGGAATTCCCAGAGGTTTACGAGCAGTGGGCAATCCGCTACCGCCAAGAACCTTATCGGTTGAAGCTGGCCTACGTGCTCCAGCGGCTAGAAAATACGCGCGATCGTAATTGGCGGCTCTACAAAGGAGACGAGTTGCAGCGGGAACGCGAAGCTTTGTCAGAACATCCCGGAATGACCGGCCTTTATCGATCGGGCGCTGAGTTTTTAGCCGAGCTGCAGCTCATCGATCACAATTTAGTGGAAACAGGTTTGAGCTGTCGAGACTTGGAAAATCTGCTCTGCCAAGTAGAAATTTACGGGTTTAATTTGGCTTACCTAGATATCCGCCAAGAGTCAACAGTACACTCGGATGCTTTGAGCGAAATTGCTGAATACTTGCAAATTTTGCCAAAGCCTTACAATCAAATGTCGGAATGCGATCGAATTATTTGGCTGGCAACGGAACTGCAAACTCGTCGCCCTTTAATTCCAGCAGAATTGCCATTTTCTCCCAAAACTTGCGAGACGATCAATACCTTCCGAATATTGCGGCAAATGCAGCAGGAGTTTGGTCGGGAAATTTGCGAAACTTACATCATCAGCATGAGCCACGATGTCAGCGATTTGCTGGCGGTTTTGCTGTTAGCAAAAGAAGCGGGACTTTACGATCCGGCGACCGGAGTTAGCAGTATTCAAGTAGTTCCCCTGTTTGAAACGGTGGAAGATTTGAAAAAAGCGCCGGAAGTAATGCAAAAAATCTTTGATCTGCCGCTTTATCGCGCTTTGCTAGCAGGAGGATACGCGCAGGAAATAGCGGGAAAAAGCAAAGAAAATATCCAATGTCCAATCGAAACTCTCAAATTGCAAGAGGTGATGCTAGGCTATTCGGACAGCAATAAAGATTCTGGTTTTCTCAGCAGCAATTGGGAAATACACAAAGCTCAAAAGGCTTTGCAAATGGTTGCGGAAAAACACGGTGTGGAGTTGCGAATTTTTCACGGCCGAGGCGGTTCTGTAGGGCGCGGCGGCGGGCCTGCTTACAAGGCAATTTTGGCTCAGCCTGGAAAGAGTATTAGCGGGCGAATTAAGATTACCGAACAAGGCGAGGTTTTGGCTTCTAAATATTCTTTGCCGGAGTTGGCGCTTTACAATTTGGAAACTGTGGCGGCTGCGGTAATTCAAGCTAGTTTGCTGCACACGGGTTTTGATGGCATCGACCCTTGGAATGAGATTATGGAGGAGTTGTCGGTGAAATCGCGATCGCACTACCGCCATTTAATCTACGAACAGCCGGATTTAGTCGATTTCTTCCACCAAGTTACCCCGATTCAAGAAATCAGCCAGTTGCAAATTAGTTCTCGCCCCGCCCGTCGCGGTGGCAAGAAAGACATCAGCGGTTTGCGAGCAATTCCGTGGGTGTTTAGCTGGACTCAAAGCCGCTTTTTGCTGCCTTCTTGGTACGGTGTCGGCACAGCTTTGCAAGAGTTTTTGCTGGAGGAACCGGAAGAACACATGAAACTTTTGCAGTATTTCTACTTGAAATGGCCATTTTTTAGAATGGTAATTTCTAAGGTGGAAATGACTTTATCTAAGGTGGATTTGCAGATTGCAGAACACTACGTCCAGGAGTTAGCTTTGCCTGCTGATAAGGAGCGTTTTAAGGCTTTATTCGATCAAATTGCTGCCGAATTTCACTTGATTCGCGATTTGGTTTTAACGATTACCGGACACCAACGTTTGTTGGACGGAGATCCATCGCTGCAGCGATCGGTGCAGTTGCGAAATGCGACGATTGTGCCTTTGGGGTTGTTGCAGGTTTCGCTGCTGAAACGCTTGCGGCAGCACGGTAGTGGCGGGGTTCCGGGGGTGATTCACTCCCGTTACAGCAAGGGTGAATTGTTGCGGGGAGCTCTGCTGACGATTAATGGTATTGCTGCGGGGATGCGGAATACCGGCTAGGCAAATAGTTTTGAGTTTTGAATTAGTGGTAAGGTGCGCGATGGAGCACCTTACTACTGGTAGTTTCAGAATTCGCGCGATCGCCCATTGTAGTCACAGCCATAGGAAACTGTTCGCTATCCTAGCTGAGATTTTTTTATGTCTAAACGCAAACAGTCTGAAGGTTGTCGCCCGATGCTGCGGCGCACTTTTTTATTTTTAACGGGCATAGCTTTGGCGCGGGTTGCGGCTGACTATTTTACGATCGCCAAAAACCGAGATAGTTTCTTGACTCTGGCGGCTCAACTGTGGCAAAAGTCACTCGCTTTTCTATCAAGTATACAATCAAATCAAACTCCTCAATCTCTCCCTAGCAATCCCATTGTAAAATCGGGAAAAACCAATCAACCTCTGCCGAGTAATCCTATTGTAAAATCGTCAGAAAATTCTCCTGCTGCGCCGCCGTCTCAACCTAAAATTATCAGACGTTCCGCTAAGCAAGCAAAACCCGTACAACTAGACCGCCAAAATGTAGCTGGCGCAAGTTTTTATCTTACAACTATTGACCTCGCAGACCCAGAAATTTATATCACAATTGGGTTAGCTAATAATGCAGATTTTGCAAATACTTCTAAAGTAACGCGGGGCGACGAGCCTTTTGAAAATATGGTGTCGCGTTACCGGGCTGCTGTTGTTGCTAACGGGACTTTTTTTGGTAAAGATGAGCAGAAATCTGTGCTGGGAAATATGGTGTCGGCGGGTAAGTTTCTGAAATACAGCCGATGGGAAAATTACGGCACGACTTTGGGGATTAAAGCCGGGAATCAATTGGAAATGGTGACGGCTAGAATCGAAGGTAAGCCGGATTGGAGTCAACATTGGTTTTCTCTGACTTGCGGGCCGAGATTGGTTAAAGGGGGGAAAGTTTGGCTGTCTCCTTTATCGGAAGGTTTTAAAGATTCTCATGTTTTGGGGGTGGGTTCGAGAACGGCGATCGGCTTTCCGGCTTCGAGAGATAAGTTATTTTTGGTGACTTTTCTTGATAGTTTGTCTTTGGAAGCAGAAGCTAAGGTTATGCAGAGGATCGGCTGTTTTGAAGCGATGAATTTGGACGGGGGCGCTTCGGTGGGTTTGGCTCATCAAGGGCAGATTTTATTGCCGCCGGGACGGAATTTGACGAATGTCCTGGTGGTTTACGATCGCGAATATCCAGCGCCGGCTCAGTTAAAGGAGTCCTGGGAACGCTTTCAAAAGGGATCTCGACCTTCCGCCGATCCGTCCGTTTTTTTTGATTGATCTAGCAGAAGGAAGTTCGGCTTCCGTTGCACTTTACGGGATGTAACGGATGGAAGAAAGAAGTCCGATGGAAGTCGAAATCGAGGGAGCATCTCGATTTTGGGTAGTGCTCCCGAGGGAAGGATGAGAGAATAACTCGTATTGCTGATGAAGCAAGGATTTGACTGGGAGACTAAAGTCTCCCGCGATCGCCCTTCCCTGGACTGAAGTCACAGGGTTTTCAGCTTATTTCCTATAACCAGTGCTGGGGATACGTCCTTTCTGCCGCTAAATTATTAAAGATGACGGCGCACAAGACCAAGATTATTGAGCCCTCAAAAGCAGGTGTTAGCAAAAATTGCCAGTCTGGTTTGGTCATCATGACGACTAACGCCACTGCTCCCGAAGGCGGATGTAGAGTTCTGGTAATCTGCATAATTCCGATCGCACTAGAAACAGCCATTCCCATCGCCCAGGGAGAAGAACCGACAAAATGCAGAATGATTAAACTGGTGAGAGCAGCTAAGAAATTCCCCCCAATGACATTCCGGGGTTGAGCCAAGGGGCTGTCAGGGACACCAAAGATCAGAACGCTTGTAGCGCCAAACGGAGCCATTAGTAAAGGAGAATTCGTTTTTATAGCAAGATAGGACGTTGCAGTAATTGCCAAAAAACTACCAATCCAACTCCAAACAATATGCCGAGGATGAGGTCTGTCTACTGGGCAGGTCAATGCACACGATCGCCATCTCCCAAAGGTTTTAAACCAATAACTTTCCCATTTCAGTTGAATTTTTTTAGGGTCTATCATAAATCAGGTTACTTGATAACCAGGTTTCTTAAATTGTCTGAACTAGCCTCCGCTAAAGTTAAGATATCATAACAATTGGTCAAAAAGTAGTTAAAGGCACAGATTTTTTACTTATATGCCAATCAAGCTGCAGCTAACCACTCGGTCGGGGCGGACTAGCAAGTTTGGTCGGTTTTGCAACAGACGTTATCGGCAGTCGCACAACTTCAGCGTTAGCCGTCAGAGTTATTGATGAGGGTAAAGCGAGAGGTTATTTGTAAGGTGCGATGCCCAGCAAGCATGAATTGAAAGATCGCACCCACACTTGGAATAAGTCTCTAGTTCAGAATGCGATCGCCGTTTTTTGGTTAGTGCGATCGTCTCGCTCGCACTCGGATATAATTACGAACTTAATCTTCGCTACGGAGAGTTTTCCCACTCGGCGGTAAGCTTGCGGAAATTGTATTGAGACGCGCCGGGGTGACAAGTAACGCAACTGCTGATATTTGCGGGTTGTGGCAGTTTTACTTTGGGGTGCAGTGCTTTGAAATAGCGAGAACTGGCGACTCGGTAGGCGATTTCTTCGTCTTTGGCTTGGGGACGGGAAAAAGTTTGCAGGTAGTTCCACACTAGGATGCGGGGTGGGTCTACTAGCAGTTTGATGGTTTGTCCGTAGTGTTGGGAATCTTGCAGCAATCTGCGCCAAGTTTCTGTAGGTAATACTTGTGGCGGTAAAGCGATGTGACAGGTGGCGCAGTTTTCTAGGTACAGTTGCTGTCCGAGTTGGTAGCGTTCGGGAATGCGATCGACAGTTCCAGTATCCTCGATCGAAGAAACCTGAGCAAGTCGCGCGGGAGTGCGAGAGTAGGCAGTTTGAGCTGCAACCCATCCGCCGCAGGTACAGCAGATAATTATCAACACTAGCAACGTTGAGTAAAGCCCCCGCAAGCCTACTCTGCGACGTTTGCGGGGTTTTTCCTGTTTCATAATTCTGAATTTATTTTTGGTTAAATTACTGGTATGCTCATGCCTTCGCGGGCTAAGCAGCTATTGGCGAACGCTGCCTGCACCTCTGCTTCTGTACGATCGAGAAAATTGTCGTCGTGGCCCGGATCGTGGTGAAACATCACGATTTTTTTGACTCCAGCAGCTTTCGCTATTTCTACTCCTGCTTGCCAAGTCGAGTGTCCCCACCCGACTTTTGGGGTTTTGAAGTTGTAATACTCTTCGTTGGTGTAGTTGGCGTCGTAAATCAGCACGTCGGCGTTGCGAGCTAGGTGTACCACGTTGTCGTCCAGGCGATCGGGAAAGTGCTCTGTATCGGTGCAGTAGACGGCTGTGTGTCCCTCCCAGGTGACTCGATATCCGATCGCGGTGTTGGGATGGTTCAGCAGTGCCGTTTCTATTTTCACATCGTCGAGTTCGAGAATATCCCCAGGCGTCAAATCGTTGAATTTGAGGTCGGACTGCATGACTTGGATGGGGACGGGAAAATTGGGGTGCACCATTTGGTCAGCAAGACGGTGTTTGATGGTAGTGCCGTTGGGGGCGATCGCACCATAAATGTGAAAGCAGTTCCCTGGGATAAAGGCGGGAGTAAAGAACGGAAAGCCTTGAATGTGATCCCAGTGAGTATGACTGAAAAACATATGGGCTTCCACCGGCATTTGCCGCAGCAAGTTTAGGCCCAGAACTCGCAGACCGGTACCGCCGTCAAATATCAGGCGTTTTTTGCCCAAGCGCATTTCTACACAGGAGGTGTTACCTCCGTAGCGAAGTGTTTTGGTGCCGGGGGTGGCGATGCTGCCCCGCACGCCCCAAAACTGAACGACAAACTCGGTCAAAGGACTATTTTCCATACTGGCTTTGCGATCGGAAGGCTGTGGATTGGGTAGAGAGGGTGCGGAATCTGGCATTTTTTTTAGTTTTGGGGGCTGGAACTTGGGAGTGGAAATCTTAGTTTTTACTTTTTAGTTTTTAGCAATCTGTACTATAATAAAGCCCTTGATCGGGAAACTATTCGAGTGCCTAATACTTGGGCTGTTAGAATTCTCAACCTTACCGATTCGTGTAGGAGATGTCACGCTTAAGAGATTATTTTTTGCATCATGCGGGCTGCCCGCCGTGTTATGTGTTCTGAGATTAAGATAGCGCCGAATAAGAGTGTTCGGGTAAAACTTCCTCCACTGTATAACTCATTCTCCAGAGGTAGAATTTGCGCTTCATCTTACTCTATGAGTAGTATTTTTTTCAAGATTGGGGCCGGGGCGCGGTTTTGAGGAATGCCGTTCCGGTGACTCGGCATTCACAACAGATTTGATCTTCTACCTACCCGTTCCTCGACTGCATCCCTAGACGTGCAGCGATTGCCTTAAGTTCGGCCTCCTGAGTTTTTAGTCGGGTTGCAGTCGAGGAGTGCGGGCTAGGGGCTTATTTGCGATCGGCTGCGATGCACTTTTCCACTAAGGGCATGACTTGATCAACATCTTGCCAACCCAGAATTTCGGTGACTTTTTTCTCCAAATTTTTGTAGGTTCTAAAAAATTCGGCTATTTCGTCCAAGCGGTGGGGGGCTACGTCTTTGAGGGACTTATAGTGAGCATAGCGGGGGTCTTTGTCGGGAACGCACAAAAGTTTCTCGTCCCTGTCGCCTCCGTCGATCATTTCCAGCATTCCGATCGGACGGGCTGCGATTATGCACCCTGGAAATGTGGGCTCATCCATCATCACCATGCCGTCGAGGGGGTCGCCATCATCGGCTAAGGTATTGGGTATGAAGCCGTAGTCGCACGGATATTGGACTGAGGAAGAAAGCACCCGATCGAGAGCAAAGGCTTGCAAGTCTTTATCAAATTCGTACTTGTTTTTGCTACCGGCGGTAATTTCGATGAGGACGTTGAGCAGTCCTGGTTTCGGCTGTGCCGGAATTAGCGATAAGTCCACAACAATATCTCCAAGTTAACAGATGATTGGGATGAGTGCTACTTGCCAAATCCCTTTGATAGCATTTTACGGGCGATCGGGCCTTTCGGCTGCATGAGATTGACCGAAAGCGGGGGAGTGTGTCGCCGGCTGGGGGAATACACTGGACGGGCGAGACGCCCATCCCACAAAAGAGAGAGCGGACGGGCGGGACGCCCATCCCACAGTTTGAGAGGGGAATGCTTTGTTTGGGCGAGGGAGATATTTTCAGAACCATATATTCTTTTTACTCTGTCCAAGTTCTTTTAATTTTTACTCCCAACCACTGGCTTAGTTCTGTCGCTAACCACTCGATTTCTGATTCACTTAGTCCCTGCTTCACTCCTAATCGATATTTTTGGTTGCCGGTTTGAATAATCATCTGAGAAACTTTGTATAATTCTGGTCGCTTATCGGGCATAAGAGATTTAATTTCTTCAATTTCCAACTGGCAAATGTCCGGTCTGGGGGCTGCCTTGGAATTATTCCATCTCAACCCGAGCAGATGGCTGCTATAGGATATTTGCTGGCGATCGATTCTGAGACGCCTTTCCCGAAATACTGCAAATATAAACTTTATTCCTACCACACATAAGAAACTTGCTGATATTATTATAAAGAATTGGTCATCTATCTTTAACGTAGCGGTGAAAAAATTTCTCTCTATAAATGAGATATTACTCGCAGCTACCGCCGCCGAAAGCTGAGCCATTAAACCAAAATCGATGCCTTTTGGCGGAATTACAATTTCTATAAACTCCGAATTTTTTGTTAGTTTAATATCGCTGCCTGGTGGCGGCTGCACCACCATAGGACTTTTGTGGATAGGGCGGGGATTTTTTAGCGACAGCAATGCTTCTCCAGCCGAAGATAACCGTTTTTCTAAACTCGGTTCTGTCATCCACTCTAGCCAATAAATTAAATTAGAATTGAGATACGTTACCCGATCGCAAAATTGAATTTTCAAATCCTGCTGTGACAGTTCGGTGGGATGCAAACCCGTTACCAAATAAATTAAAGTTGCACCTAAACCGTAGAGGTCAGAAGCCGGAACCGATCGCCCGCCAAATTGTTCTGGTGCCATATATCCGTAAGTTCCCACTACTGTAATTGTGCCGCCAAATTTTGCCGCTTGGTTCTGCACCGAACCGAAATCAACTAAATAAACTTGTCCCACCGAGTGACCGGATCTGCTGTGCAGTAAGATATTGCTGGGTTTAATATCGCGGTGAATAACAGGCGGATCTTGCTGGTGCAAATAAATCAAAATTTCTAACAGCGATTTAGCTAATTCTTTCACCTCGCTTTCGCTAAAAGTACGCCCCGATCGCACATGGTCTTCCAAATTTTTACCCTCTACATAAGTCTGTACCAGGGCAAATCCTTTGCTGTCTGGTTCGTCAATTTCCAGGTAGTCGAGGTAGCGCGGAATTGCTGGGCGATCGAGTGCTTTTAAAGTTTCTGCTTCCCGTTCAAATAGCTTGAGGTCTTGCCATTCAAAATCGCTGCCGAGGAATAGCTGTTTGATGACAACTAATTCTTGAGTTTGTAAGTCACGAGCCAGCAAAGTTTGCCGGCCAGTTTGTTTTCCCAGTTGTCGGTGCACTTCGTAGCGTTCTGCTAATATTTTGCTGCTCATGTTTTTTTACATTAATTTTAATTTGAGGTTCTCATTGGAGTCCAAAAACCGGGTTTTTACGAAAATACTTCGTTGCAACCCCCAGATTCGCAAAAAAACCCGGTTTATTTGCTCGGAGTGAGTCCAGCGCTATCTAAATTTTAGATTACAGTCCGCTTTCTTTTTGATACCACCGGGCAATAGACTTGCTACTTGTCCCCATTGACAGTCCTGCAATTAGCGACGGTGCAAGCACGAAGAGAATCTCACTAATGAAATCATCTGGCTGATTCCAACCCGTCATCCAAAAGAAGACGATGCTTATCGAGGTACAGAGTAAGATACTAATTACAGTTAAAACCTGTCGGTGAAGTTTGGGATTAGTTAGGGGAAAAAACCACAAGCGTGTGACGATTCCTACGATTATTCCGTTCCCCAAACCCAGCAGCAAGCCAAGAAAAATACCGATGAATGCTCCGATAATTGTCCCCAGTCCCGGAAAAATAAAGGTGCTGTAAATTGCTGCACAAGCTCCTACAGCTAGAGTTCCCATCCAAGTGCTGCGCCCGATCGCATTCTTGAACAACCTAGAGGTATCTAGCATTTTTCCCAGTCTCAATGTCTGGGAATATTTATTTATTTGCTGCGGTTTTTCTAGAACTTCTTTTGCACTCTGGGCTGAGGTGGGACGGCGCTCTAAACTGGGATGCGTCAGCCACTTCAGCCAATTGGTAAAACCGGGACTGAGTTTGGTCAATTGCTCGAATTCTAGCTGCAAATCTTTCTGCGGCAAGTCCGCAGGATGCTGCTTGGTAATTAAGGCGATTAATGTTGCTCCCAAGCCGTACAAGTCGGAAGCGGGAACCGCCCTCCCGCCAAATTGTTCGGGCGGCATATAGCCATAAGTTCCGACAACGGTGACTGTTTTTCCTTGTTGAGTGGCTAGGGTTTGAACTGCACCGAAATCGACTAGGTAGACTTCGCCGACGCTGTTACCCGATCGATTTTTGAGTAAAATATTGCTGGGTTTAATGTCGCGGTGAATGACGGGGGGCTGTCGCTGGTGCAGGTAGGCGAGGATGTCTAATAATGCTGTTGCTAATTGTTTGACTTCGCTTTCGCTGAAAGTGCGGCCGTCTGAAAGATGTTCTTGTAGGGATTTTGCTTCGATGTAACTCTGAACTAGGGCGAATCCTTTGCGGCTGGGGGTGTCGATTTCAAAGGAGTCTAGATATCGGGGAATTGCGGGATGGGATAGGGATTTTAAGGTTTCGACTTCTCGCTCGAACAGTTTTAAGTCTTCCCAGTTAAAGTCGCTGCTGAATGAGAGGAGTTTGACTACTACTTGCTGTTGGGTTTTTAAGTCGCGGGCGAGTAAGGTTTGCCTTCCTGCTTGCTTGCCGAGCCGCCGATCGCACTGATAGCGATCGGCTAATATTTCTTTTGACAAATCGCCGATTTTTTGTCCGCTCATGTTCTCTTGCCCTAGAACCGATTAAACCTAGTGTAGTTGACAAAAGTGCAATAATCGGAAAGGTTCGGGATACGGCAAAAAAAATTTTATGTCAAAGAGCAACTGCCTTTAAGAGCCAGCGATCAAGCACCCTAAAGACGCCCCTGAATAAAGCTGGAATTTAATTTTGGATTTGCTTGTAAATTGACTGCACTACGTCGAGCAGGCTCAAGACTTGCTGCCATTCGGGGGCATCGGGGTTGTAGCTTTTGGCGCGCTGAGCTTTCAAACTGTGGTGCAAAAGGGAAAGCAGCGCGTCTGGAGACTCTAAAGAATTGTCATCTTCATCTGCCGGGGTTTGGGCTGCATTTTCTTCGATGTCTTCTTTAATTTTTTGTGCTCGATCGGCGAGGGCTAAAGATCTGCCTGCAAGGTTTTCCGGCATTTTGGGCTGTTCGGACAAAGACGCGCTGGTTAGTTCTACCAATAGTTGGCAGACTCGATCGACCCATTCGTGATCGTTTACTGAAAAGGAACCGGATTTGAACACTTGCCCGTCAGGTCTTTGCTGAATGCTTTGTACCTTCTGGATCAGAGGGATAGCCTTAACAGTGATGTTTTCCGGGATTCTGGGGATATCTGACAGGGAGCTCCGAGCAATCTCCAGCAATAGTTGGTAAACCTGATCTACCCACTCAACATCTCCCGATTGCGAATTCCAATTATTCATAACTGACGCTAGTGGTTTTCTATATCTAAGACTAGAACATTGACTATCTGCGAAGTCAGCTCTTTTTATGAGCCGCTAACGCTATTAAGACTTACGCGGGCGGGGTGATCAACCCGGTTTTTGAGCGGATGTTTTGCCGCCTTTCTCCAAGATTTTTCTCAGAAACCGGGTAACGCTGCCGCCCGTCCTAACTATTTTTAAGCGCTTCAAATAATAGAAGTGCTAAGTTTGTTGCGGTAGGTAGTGCTAACGAAACACGTAGGGCGAAACCCGTGGCATCTCGCTTGCAAATTCAAATCCGGTTATATAACCATAATACCTGTTGGAGCTTATTTACAATTACCTCAATAGGATATTCAGGTTAATTGCTGGTGGGATGGGAGGCGCACCCCCGATCGCGATCGCCCCCACCCGGAACCCTGGCACCACCGCGAGGATTTGCTGTGGGCTACTGCTATTTTTCTGTGAGATTCCACACACCATCCCAGTTGAGTACATCTGAAAAACTATGCTGAAATAACATACAGCGATCGACGTGCAATTTAGCTGCCTTGTTTTTCGGGTCAACTTCCAGAACGGCGTTAAATTCGCGTTTGGCGTCTGTGAAAGCTTGCTTGGCTTTTGGTTCTAAGGCTTTCTTAAACTCGCTCAGCAGTTTTTTCACCCGATCAAGTCCCAGGTTTTCAAATTCCTCATCTAACATTTCTGCAACTGTCTCGGAGGCCCGACTTTTAATTTTCGCCTGCAATAGCTGCCTGATCTCTGCAGGTTTCAGCCGCTTGATTTGGGGATTTGATGGTTCTAAGATGTCTGCTTCTAACAGCTTTTTGACTTCGCCTTCTTGCAAGTATTTAATATCGTCTGCTGATAGGGGCTTGATTTTTGCTTGCAGCAGCATTTTGGCTTCGTCTTCCGAGAGGTTTTTGATGCCTTCCAATTTCAGCAGTTGGATTTCTGTCTGCAACAGTACGATGAGTTGGTCTGCTTCGGACAGGGTTTTCGGGTCGTACTCTGACAGCTTTTTCAGTTGATATAACAGGTTCTTGAGTTCGTGTTCCAACTGTTGATCTACATTGTAGAGCAGTTTCTTAGTCTCTGCCTCCGGCATTTCGGCGACATCCTTTAAGATATTTTTCACCTCACTCTCAGAAAGTCTTTGGTGGACTGGAGCTTTGTAATGTTCGCGCCCCTTCGTGTAATGTTCTATAATTTTTTGCTGTGTTTCGGTTAGTGACTTGCCAACTGGCGAGTATCCCTCGCGGATGCCGACGAGTTCGTAAACGATTACGGGTTCGCTTTTGCCTTTGACAGTAATAAAGTCGAGTTCTCGCACGTACAGCCGATCGGCATAATCTCTGTAAGTATTGTCGCTGATGATCAAGTCGGTGCCGTACTGCTTGCTAGCGCCTTCTAAGCGAGAGGCGAGGTTTACGCCGTCTCCGATCGAAGTCAATTCCATGCGTTTGCTACTACCGATATTGCCGCTGACAACTTCATCGGAATGCACGCCCATACCAATGCCGATCTCCAATTCCCCATTTGCCTTACGCTCTTGATTGAACTGGGCCAGTTTTTCCCGCATTTTCACCGCCGTTTGCATGGCGCACCAGGCATGATCCTCTAGGGGCGCGGGAGAGCCAAAAACTGCCATCAGAGCGTCGCCGATGTATTTGTCGAGAGTCCCTCCGTACTCGAATACGACATCTACCATCACTTCAAAATATTTATTCAGCATCACTACCACTTCTTCGGCTTGCAATTTTTCCGTAAGTGTGGTATAGCTGCGAATGTCTGAGAACAGCACCGAAACGTTTTTGCGCTTACCGCCCAATCCAGTATCCCCTGAAGCTAACAAAGCTTCGGCTACTTCTGGCGTCATGTAACGGTACATCAAGTTTTTGATTTGCTTGGCGCTGCTAATATCTTCCATGACGACTAACGCCCCGTTGACCTTGTTGGGGTCGGTAGCGTCCGTCATTGAATTAATCGAGAGATTGATACTCTGCCCTTCTCCTTCCAAGGTAAGCAAAACTTGATCGGGGTAATACTGCTGGCGGTCCTTCTCGTCTTCGGGAGACAAAGACGCATCAAACCACTTGGCAAAATCGCCTTTTTCTAACTTAATTAACTCTCGCAAAGATTGACCTTCGGCTAATTCTGCATCGCTGACACCCAGTAAGTTTTTGGCACTGGGATTTGTCGCTACTATATTGCCTTTTTTATCTGTAGAAATCACGCCGTTAGTCAAGGCGTGCAGCATATCTTTTTGTCTTTGTTCTTGCTGTTTGACTTCGGCAAACAGTTTGGCGTTTTGCAGCGCCACTCCTGCTTGGATGTTAAACGCCTCCATAAATTCCAGGTCGTTGCGATTGAAACTGGCTTTCCACTGCTCGGGGGCGTGAGGCCACTCTTCCGGGTTGTAGGGGGGGTATTCTCCTTGTTGTCGTTTTTTATTAACTAATTGGGTGACGCCTATCAATTTTTGGTCTGAGTTAAACACTGGCATACAAAGCATACTGCAAGTGCGGTAGCCAGTTTGTTGGTCTATTTTTTTTGCATTTTCTGCGCGGGGGTCGTCGTATACATCAAAGGGAATCAACAGCGGTTCGCCGGATTGGGCGACGATGCCTGCAAAACCTGCTGTTCTGGGCATGCGAATTTCTTGAAGTTGACCTGTTGCGATCAGGATTTTCGTCCAGAGTTCGTTTTTATCTTCATCGATTAGCCACAGGGTGCTGCGATCGGCGTTCATGAGTTGTTGGGCCTGATCCATTACCCTTTTTAGGGTATCTTCTAAGTCTAGACTGCTCTTAGAAAGAGCGGTGATGGCATTGATCAGCGCCGTGGCGGCTCGCTGTCTCTGAGTTGCTGCGTAGAAAGATTTGGACGATTCTAGAATTAGACGAATCGAAGGGGCGAATTCTCGAAAAACTTGTTCGTCTTCTTGAGTAAAACCGTGTCTGTCGATTTTTTCGTCTAAAGTATGGTAATTTTCGGGGTTGGGTCTTAGTTTATTAATCAGTTGAACGACCGCTACTAATTCGTCGGTTTCGTCATTAACCAGAGGCATCGCCAACATTGTATAGGTGCGATATCCATTTTTCTCGTCAAATTTTTTGGCGTTAGCCGAGCGGGGGTCGTTATAAAAATCATAAGGAATGTTCACCACTTTTTTTTCCGTGGCTACTTCTCCGGCAATGCCCACATGGGCGGGAACTCGGAGCTCTAGGTTTCTGCCATTTTCGTCTTTAGCGACGATCGCCCAGAGTTCATTTTTTTCGTCATCTAATAAAAATATCGTGCTGCGATCTGCATTCAGCAATTCCCCTGTTTTGAGGGTAATAGATTCCAACATCTCGTTGAGAATGGCGTCAAATCCCTCACTCTCAAGAATATTGTCGAGCATTCCCAGGGTTTGATTGACAACCTTAAGTTTCTCTTCTACTTCCTTAACTACTCCTGTAAAACTGTCCTTATTTAAGGGTGCGAGGTAACTGGAGAAGTTTCCTTGGGTTGTGACGATTTGACTACTGCTAGAGGAATGCTGAGAATATTCTTCCTGATGTTTTTCAGTAACAACAGTAAAATCATCCTTTTCACTGACAACAGTGGCCTCTACTGTCATTGTCATGTTGTTTTCCATAGCTGGCCGATTGGGAGATGCAGATTTCATAGACCTTTACAGAATCTTAAGCGTAAGGGTTAGTCTCTAAGCTAGGATAGCGGGCAAGTTCATTAGTTAGTCACTTGTCGCACAAAACTCAATTATGTGTGAAAGTATTTCCCAGTTTACAGAACTCCGGCCACAGGGGAAGGTAAATTCAGTTTGCATGGCTGGTGAACTGTGGGTGCGACGATAACGCTGCTGTAGCATTGCTGCACTCTTTTTAGAGAATGCGAATCCTGTTTAAAGGGTTTATTAAGTGATTTTGACATTGTGCGTGCCTGGTTTAAGTAGGTTCTACCGATCTAAGATCCGATCGCCCGCAGAAGAATGGGTACTGGCGGGAAGACTGCTGAAAGAGGGGTGGCCTTGTGGGACTAGCCGCAATTGTGACACTACCAGTTGCTAGTGATGTGTGCCCTTCTCTACACAATTGTGGTTTTTAACTAGAATTTCTCTCTATTTTGCTGCTGTTAGCTTTCATCCCACTAAATTCACGGGGTTTTCAGCTTTTTTTTGTAAAATTTGCGGTTGACATTTTTAGTGTAACCTCCGACTCGGAAAAAACTCCGCCTTTTGGCCCCCCGATCGGCTTGAGGGTGCGATCAGGGTTGGGCCGACTGAGTTTGGCGCAATCCGGCGGCTTCGACAAGCAGGGATTCGGCGAAGGCGATTGCTTCTGTTGCTGAGCGGCCACTGGCGAGTTGGGCGAGTTCTTCCCGCCGCTGCTCACTGTTGAGGGCGGCAACTCTGACTACTGTACGTTCGACAGGTTCGGAGTTGGCTGCGGGTTCCTCGATACTTGGTTCTGCTTCGATCGTCTGTTTGTTGACGCGAAAATGAAAATCAGCCATCGCGGCGATCAGCGGCTGGTGGGTGACGCAGAGAACTTGGTGTTTGTCGGAAAGTTGGTAGAGTTTTTTGGCGATCGCCCCGGCGACTCTCCCGGAGACTCCGGCGTCGATTTCGTCAAAAATCAGCGTACCGGCACTTTCTATTTGGGAAAAACAGGCTTTGATGGCGAGTAGAAAGCGGCTCATTTCTCCCCCGGAGGCGATCGCCCCCAGGGGTTGCAAAGGTTCGCCCGGATTGGGGCTGAAACAAAAGGCAATTTGGTCGGCACCGGTAGCGGTTGGGGTACAAGGCGAGATCTCGACTTGAAATTGCACTTTTTCCATTGCTAACGGCTTAAGTTCTCCTACGAGGTGCGTTTCTAGTTTGAGGGCTGCTTCGCGTCGCAGGGTAGTGAGGTGGCTGCAAGCGTCTTTTAATTGCTCTAAAGCGTTCTGATATGCGAGTTCTAAGGCTTCCATTGAGTCGCCTCCTTCTAAAAGTTCATTTAGTTCGTTTTGAATGCTTTGGTAGTAGGCGATCGCTTCTTTGAGCGGCCCGTATTTGCGACAAATTTGTTTGAGTTCGCGAATCCGATCTTCTACTTCTTCGAGTCTTTCGGGATCTGCTTCTAATTGTTCGCCGTAGCTGCTAATTTGCCGGCTGGCTTCTGTGGCTTGAGCTAAAGCATCGCTGACCATTTCTAAGATTGGTTGCAACTGCACATCGTAAACCGCCATGTCGCTTAAAATTACTTCGGCTTTGCTCAACAAGTCGGCGGCTGATGCGCTGTCGCCATCGTTTTGGTACAGGGCTTGGTGGACTTGGTAACTCTGCTGCTGCAATTCGACGACGTGGCCTAGCCGGATTGATTCGTGTTCTAGGTGTTCAAGTTCGTCGGCGTCTTCGATATGGGCTTCGCCGAGTTCTCGGACTTGGTATTCTAACAAATCAAGTCTTTGCAGTCGCTGCTGTTCCGACTGACGCCTACGTTTGAGGGCTGTTTTGGCGCTGTTGGCTCCCAGCCACGCGGAGGCGATGATCGATCGCGCTTCAGTGAGCTTTTTGCCGCCGTATAAATCGAGCCATTCTCGCTGGAGGGTTTCTTGTCCGAGGTGGACGGTTTGGCCTTGGGCGGTAATTTCGACAAGCCGATCGCGCAGTTGGTCCATTAACTGGCGGTTGACGAGAATTCCGTTCAAGCGGGATCTGGTGCGTAGAGCACCGCTCGATGCGTTAATTTCCCGGCTGCAAACGGCTAAATTTCCGTCTATGGGTTCGATTTCTTGCTCGCCCAGCCACAAAGCTGCAGCTTTGTCCAGTTCAAAGGTAGCTTCCAATATTGCCCGCGCTGCTCCGGTGCGAATCGATCGGCGATCGACTTTCCCGCCCAACACTGCATCGATCGCATCTAGGATAATCGATTTACCAGCGCCGGTTTCCCCTGTAAATACGTTCAAACTCGGGCCAAATTCTAGATCCAGGCAGTCAATTAAGGCAAAGTTTTCTATTCTGAGGGATATTAACATGGGGAATGGGGAATAGGGAATTGTTAATTGGTAATTGGTAATTGGAATTTTTACTTTTTAATTTTTACTTTTTAATTGGAGGCACAGCCCGGAAAATTATTGGTCTCCAATAACAACTGTCAACTGTCAACTGTCAACTGACTTCTGCTATAGTTTCAACCATCCAAACAAATCTCCTACCGTCACCCGCAATTCTGCTGCCCAATCTGGAACCGGCAACAATTCTTCTGGTTTTGCTAAAATTTCCGGTTGCTTTCCAGGGGGATAAATTAATATAGATCGCACCATCGGATCGATCAGCCAACCCATTTTAGTGCCGTTTTTCAGACAGTGTAAAATATTCCCTGTTACTTTAGTTTGACTCTGGCCGGGAGAGAGAATTTCAATTGTCCAATCTGGGTAAGTTTCAAATACATTAGCAACATCCCCATTTTCATCAACAGGTATTCTGTCCCAAGTAAATACTGTGACATCTGGCACGATCGATCTACCGTCAAAAGTACACCGCAATTCGGGAAAAGCTAAGGCAATTTTCGGCTTTTTAACTACGACATTGATGGCGGGGAGTAATTCACCTTGAATCCGGCTATGTTTTCCTTGTGGCATAGGCTTTTGGATGATTTGACCGTTGATATATTCGCTAGCCGGTTCTGTTTCTGGCAGTTTGAGAAACTCTGACAAAGTTAGTGTTTTTGTTGGTATCTGTACCATTTTCTACTCCTTATCTTCGATAAAACCCAAGTGTTTTCTAGCAGCAACCGTTACCATTCTCCCGCGATTTGTCCGCTGCAAAAATCCGATTTGCATTAAATAAGGTTCGTATACATCCTCAATGGTTTGAGTATCTTCTCCTGTAGAAGCCGCGAGAGTTTCTAATCCCACTGGCCCACCGTTAAAGTTCTCAATCATTGCTGTCAAAATCCGCCGATCTGTCCAATCTAAACCTAGCGGATCGACGTTGAATAATTCCAGGGCTAGTGAGGCAACTTCGGCATCAATTGGCTTTAAATTTTTGACTTCGCTGTAGTCTCTAACTCGTCGCAGCAAGCGGTTAGCGATGCGGGGAGTTCCGCGAGCTCGGCGGGCAATTTCTGTGGCTCCTTCTGGGGTGATTTGAGTGTCGAGAACTTGGGCGGTTCTTTGGACAATTAGACTAAGTTCGTCTATTTCGTAGTACCGCAATCTTTGGATCAAGCCGAAACGATCGCGCAATGGAGATGTCAGCGATCCGACTTTTGTAGTTGCTCCTACTAAGGTAAATGGTTTCAGGGGAATGCTGCGGATTTTGGCGCTTTTTCCTTGACCGATCGTAATATCTAACCGACAGTCTTCCATCGCCGGATAGAGGATTTCTTCTGTAACTTTAGATAAACGGTGAATTTCGTCGATAAACAGCACGTCGCCTGCTTTGAGGTTGATCAGCAATCCGACAATATCTCGCGGTTTTTCTAAAGCAGGGGCGGTGGTGATTTTGCATTCAACTTCCATTTCTGCTGCTAAAATTAGCGACATTGTGGTTTTTCCCAACCCTGGAGGCCCGTAGAGTAACAGGTGATCCATAGGTTCGCCGCGAGATTTGGCTGCTGCAATTGCGATCGCCAAAACTTCTCTCAAGTCTTTTTGCCCGATGTATTCAGCTAAGCGTTGGGGTCGGATTTTGTCGTCTTGTTTGCTGTTGATTTCGTCGGGTAGTTCTTGCGATTCTAGCAAAGATTCCGCCTGGGGTTTGGCGGCTTTTTTGCGACGAGCCGGGGCTATGTCTTCGGGTAGATTTGGGTCGGGGGGCTGTTGTTTGGAGGATATAATAGCCATATTTATCTGCGTTCGGGCAGCGGGAATTGTTTACACTTGTTAGCAGAATCTTTAAAATTATTGAGTTCGTTATGAGTATTCCATCTTCTTTATTAGCATCCGAAAGCATAACTTTTGAGGGGGCGATCGAGCTGACTCAATCTTTACTGTCGTTCATGGAGGCCGATCGACTTTTACAAGCCGACATCCAGCAAGCTGTTACATCTCTGGTGAAAACACAGAACGGTGCTAGGGGGTTTTTTGTCACCTATCTAACGGACGATGGACAGGAGGCAGATCACCCGTCACCCGGAGTAGTCGAGGCGCTGCGATCGGCTCCTGAGATCGTAGCAGAACTGCTGGTGAAAAATTTGGCGATGTCGGCGGCAATGGTTGTGCATCATTCGCGCCAGCAAAAGCAGGAAATGGCGACCGATTCTGCTAGAGTGCAGGAGCGATCGCTCAATTTAATTCAAATGCTGCAAATGGCAGCGTGTCAAACTATAGCGTCGCAAATGCTAGAAAGTTTGCACAGTGCCAACGGCGAGTATGAAAAATTTTTCCGGCGGTGGGGCTACGACGACGAGCAAAAACGGGCGATCGGTTCGGCAGTTCGATCGGCGATCGGCTAAAATAACCTCCGAAGGAAGGGGAAAGAAGAAAGAAAGAAGAAGCCTAAGCCAGGGTGGCAGATGCTTGATCAAAACGGCGGGGCTGTGGAATAATTGCGGTTTAACAAAAGCTGCACAATTGTAGCTTGAGTTGATTTAGGTGTGAAGGTAGTGAACGAGGGCGAAAAAATTGCTGAGAACGGTGAAAGGAGTTGCCCAAAAGGCCCGAAGGGTGCGCGGCCGGCGGCCGGCAAGTACGCCCCGGCGGTGGGCGAAGCTGAATCTGCTGGCAACATTGGTGCGCCGGGACTTGGAAGCTCAATACAAAGGCTCGATTCTGGGCAATTTGTGGCCGCTGCTAAATCAGCTATCGCAATTGGTGATTTACACATACGTATTTTCGATCGTCCTCAAGGTAAAGCTCAGCCTTGCAGGATTCCCAGAAAACAGCGACATTACATTTGGAGTCTGGTTGTTTGCAGGTTTGCTGCCTTGGACTGCCTTCACCAGCGGTTTGATCAAGTCGGGAGTATCCGTGGTGGGGCAGCCTAATTTAGTCAAAAAAGTGGTATTTCCTCTCGGTTTGCTGCCATTGGTGCCGATTTTTACAGCTTTTCTTGAAAGTTCTCTGGGTTTAGCAGCTTTGATTGTGATAGTAGCAGTGTCGTCGCAAAAGCTCAACGCTACTTTATGCTTGCTGCCGCTGGTGTGGGTGTCTCAGTTGCTGATAACTGCTGGTTTGGGATATTTGACAGCAGGCTTGACTGTATTTTTGCGAGACATTCCTCAGACATTAGGTGTTATTCTAAATTTTTGGTTTTATTTGACGCCGATCGTCTATCCAGCCTCAATCATCCCCCAAGAGTGGCGAGCGTGGATATTTTGGCTAAATCCAATGGCCGCCATCTCGGAGGTTTATCGAGACCTCATACTGGTTGGAGAAGTTAAGCATTGGGGCGAATGGGGTGTAGCCACGCTAATTTCTGCTGCTATATTTTGTGGAGGTTTGGCGGTTTATCGGCGTTTGCGTCCCGCTTTTGCTGACGTGCTGTAAATATGTTTGAGATATAAAGTCAATTCTTCAATCTAAAATCCCCATAAAGGTGTTTGCAGCAGCGGAATGCAAGTCCTCATAAAAATCAGAGGACGGTCGTACTCACTACAAACCTATTTTTAGTTCGAGCGAACATAATATCAATCTAAAATCTAAAATCTAAAATCTAAAATCGGATGATAGAAAATGTAATTTCACTAAAAAATGTTTCCAAATGCTTTAAGCGGTACGATCGTCCAGGAGACCGCTTAAAGGAAATTATTTACCCCAGCAAAAAACTTGCTGACGAATTTTGGGCCCTACACGACATCAATCTGGAAATCCCTCAAGGACAAACTCTGGGAATCGTCGGCCGCAACGGTTCGGGGAAAAGCACTCTCCTGCAAATAATTGTAGGGACGCTGACTCCTACCACAGGAAGCGTCGATGTTAGAGGCAGAGTCTCCGCTTTGTTGGAACTCGGAAGCGGGTTTAACCCGGAATTTACCGGGCGGCAAAATGTATTTTTTAACGCTCAGTTACTGGGATTCAATCAAAAAGAAACTGAAGAAAAATTTGACGATATAGCTGCTTTTGCTGATATTGGCGATTTCATCGAACAGCCAGTCAAAACTTATTCTAGCGGTATGTTTGTCAGGCTAGCTTTTGCCGTGGCGACTAGCGTCGAACCAGATATTTTGGTGGTTGACGAGGCGCTTTCGGTGGGCGACGAAGCTTTTCAACGCAAGTGTTTTGCCCGCTTGCAAAGCATTCAGGAAGGTGGCGGAACAATTTTATTTGTTTCTCACGCTGCTACTTCTGTGGTGCAACTTTGTACGTCGGCGATTTTAATGGATAGCGGTGAATTGCTGCTCGCTCACACGCCGAAGGTGGTAATTTCTAAGTATCAAAAGCTGATTTATGCCGATCCAGATCAGGTTCTGGGGTTGAAGTCAGATATTCGAGCTCTGAACCAACTGACAAAACAGGAAAGTCAAGACCACCTTCAGGATGCTAATTTAGAAAGCACAAAGAGGGAAGTTAAACCGGAGCAACATCTCTCCAAACCCCAGGAATATTACGAGGAATTTTACGATCCGGGGATGATACCGTCGAATACGGTAAGGTATCCGTCTCGTGGAGCGGAAATTATCAACCCCCACATCGAGACGCTGAAGGGAAATCTGGTAAATCACTTGATCGGCCGTCAAGATTATATTTATACTTACTCTGTCACTTTCTCCCGGTCAACTTCCAAAGTTAGGTTTGGAATGTTGATTAAAACAATTAGCGGCTTTGAATTGGCGGGTGCTTCTTTGAAGGGTTCTACTCAGTCAGTTAGGTATGTGGAAGCGGGAACGACAATTGTAGTGAAGTTTCAGTTTAAATGTTTGCTGAATCCCGGGGTTTATTTTCTGAATGCTGGGGTTGTGGGAACGGTAGATGGAGATTTAACTTATCTGGATCGTTGCGTTGATGTGGCGATGTTTAGAGTTCAGTCTTGTACAGAGTCTTGCGGTAACGGCATCGTTGACTTGCTGATCGAACCGTGTTTAACTGTTGTTAATGCTGATACTCTAGTGAAAGAGCAGTCAACAGAGGTTATCTAAAATTCTGTAAAAACAATGAACGATATCAATTTAGATTTAGTCGAAAATCCCGTAATCAAAGCATTTATTCAAGATCAAACTAAGTTTCCTGAAAATTTTAAACTGAATATCTGCGAAGACGATGAAATGTATTTGTTCAGCTTGAGCAATGTCAAAGACGATCGCGATCGGGCTTTGGTGCGCTATTATTCGATCGGGCATCGCATCTTGGATACGGTTAAACAAGTTGTGGAATGGCATTTTGGCAGTTTTGAAAATGTTCCCTCTTTTCTAGATTTTGCCTGCGGTTACGGTAGATTTACCCGGTTTTTGATTCAGGAAATGCCGCCGGAACGAATTTGGGTTTCTGATATTTATGCTAACGCGGTTAAGTTTCAAACTGAATACTTGGGCGTCAACGGTATTGTCTCAACTGGAAAACCAGAAAATTATTTAATTGACCGCAAGTTTGACTGCATTCTGGCTAATTCTTTTTTCAGCCATATGCCGGAAAGGACTTTTACAAGTTGGTTGCAAAATTTGTACGATTTGTTGACTCCTAACGGCATTTTGATGTTCAGCGTTCACGATGAGTGTTTGCGTGCAGCTAATACAGAAATGCCGACCAAGGGTATTTTGTTTAGTCCTCAAAGCGAAAGCCAGTCTTTAGATAAGGAGGAATACGGCACAACTTATGTAACTGAAAAGTTTGTGAGAGAATGTGTCGAGAAAGTTAGCGGGGGGAAAGCTTTTGTTCACCGCATCAAAAAAGGCATCTGCAGATTTCAGGATTTGTATGTTGTCACAAATGAGCGAGTTAGAGATTTTTCGGAGTTGAAATTCAATCATCACCCGGAAGGATATATTGATGTTGCTGCTTTTACTAATAAGGAGAATTTGTATCTAGAAGGATGGGTAGCTGATGTGAATCTCAACGGTCGAATTGAGGAGCTGCAAGTGCTGGTAAACGGCGAGGTTGTACAGAGGTGCGAGCCTTTTTACGATCGCCCGGATGTGGCTGGATATTTTGAAACTGATGGGGCTTTGCAGTCGGGTTGGAGGTGTTATTTACAAAAAAAAACGGTGGCGGTGCAGGATGTGTTAATAGTCAAAGCAATCAATAACTATGGTTTGGAATGGATTCTGGAAACTTGCACTGTTAAATCGCTGGTTAACCAAAGACAATCGCAGTCTTTATTGGGTTCTACTCAGACAAAACTCAAATTAATCGAGACTCAGTTAGAGTCGGCTAGGATGGAATGGGAGCAAAATCAAAGTAAGTTAATGATTACTCAAACAAAGTTGGAAGAATCTCAAACAAATTTGCAAGAATCTCAAACTCAATTAGTTGCAGCTCAAATGGAATTGGAGCAAGCTCAAAATCAGTTAGTATCTGTGCAAATCCAGTTGGAGAGAACTGAAAATCAACTAATTAATGTCAAGCAAGAACTAGAGCAAGCGAAGTCTCGGGTTTTGGCAATGGAAAGCAGCAAGTTCTGGAAGATTAGAAGCGCGTGGTTTCAAGTCAGGCGGTCCTTGGGCTTAGCAGGAGAGTAGTGAGTAAATTTGGTGTGGGAGTTAGGGCGAGGGAGATAAATTGTGAGTACAAATGACAGCAAACCGTCGGTTTTTATTGTTACCGGAATGCACCGTTCCGGTACCTCTTTAACAGCTTCTTTGTTTCAGAAAGTCGGGGTTGATATTGGCAAAAAGTTAGTGGGCCCGGCCGACGGAAATGTGAAAGGTCATTTCGAGAATGTTGATTTTGTGGAGTTCCACAAAAGTGTTTTACGATCGCACGGTATTGATGAACTCGGCTGTACGTTTGAAAAAACGATTCCGGTAGCACCAGAATACGTCGAAATCGCCAAAAGGGCGATCGACCAAAATCAACTTCCTCACAAACATTGGGGTTGGAAAGACCCCCGAACAGCCCTTTTTTGGGATTTTTGGCTGAATTTGCTCCCTGAAGCTAATTTTATCTGTGTTTATCGGTCGCCCTGGGAAGTAGTCGATTCTCTTTACCGCCGCGGAACCGATGTTAGCTTGCTGCAAAATCCCGAAATGGCAGTAAAAATGTGGATTCACTACAATCAAAAAGTTTTAGAACTTTACGAACGTTTCCCCCATCGCTGTCTCCTAGCCAACGTTTACCCCATCGGCAACACTCCTGAACTTTTCCTAGATCGAGTCAACGAAAAATTTAATGTTAACTTAGGTGCGATACCGGGCGACAATTTTGAAGAATCTTTATTAGTCAACGATATTGTCAAAAGTCACAGACCAAGTTTAATAGAAAAATATTTTCCCGAAGCATTAGAACTCTATGAACTTTTGGAAACCCAAGCTGGGAATCTCAGCAGCGAATCGAAAGGTGCGATCGATCAAGTTATTCATTTCCCAGCATCTCCAGTCTGGCCATTTGAAGATTGGCTAAAAATCCGCTTGCTGGAAAAACAGCAAAAAACTAGCTCTTCCGAACTCAAACAGTGGCAAGAACAATTTCACCAGGCCCAGGCGAAAGTGTTGGGCTTAGAGACAGAATTAGGAGCAACTCAAGTACAGCTTGCAGGCAAAGAATCAAATTTTCAAGAAGCTTTAGCAAAACTCCTCGGATTAGAAACAGAATTAGGACAAACTCAGGTACAGCTTGCAGGCAAAGAATCGCAATTTCAAGAAGCTTTAACAAAAGTCTTAGAATTAGAAGCAGAATTAGGGCAAACTCAGGTACAGCTTGCAGGCAAAGAATCGCAATTTCAAGAAGCTTTAGCGAAACTCCTCGGATTAGAAACAGAATTAGGACAAACTCAGGTACAGCTTGCAGGCAAACAATCGCAATTTCAAATAGCTTTAGCAAAAGTATTAGAATTAGAAGCAGAATTAGGGCAAACTCAGGTACAATTTGAAGAAGCTGAATTTATATTGCAGCAAAAGTTAGCTGATTTAATTCAGTTAGAAAGATCACAAAGTCAAACTCAGGAAAAATTAGAACACTCCCGCCAAGAAAATGAAAATTTTCGTGCAGAACTTGCTATAATCAAGTCTTCAATATGGTGGCAAGCGAGAGAAAAGTTGTGGGAAGTTCAGCGCAAAATCCGCGACTGGTTCCCTAAATTTATTTTTTCGTTAGATCAACCCACTACTTGGCAAGTTTGTGATTCCAACCTGCTAATTGTCGGCTGGGTTTTTAACCAAAAAAGAGAGACTACAGCAGTCCGCGCCAGAATTAAAGACCAGAGTTTCGCAGGCGTTTACGGCATAGATAGAAGTGATATAGCGCTAGCACACTCTAATATTCCGAATGCGAAGAAATCAGGTTTTACAATTCAATTGGAAGCGCCTGCCGGACGGCACGAAGTGCTACTGGAAGCGCAAGACGATCGAGGTAAATGGCATTTGTTGGCAGCTTATCCGTTGTTAGTTTCAACGATTCAAGCATCGTTAGATGTACCGGTGGTGTGGGAACAGCGTCAGGGTCAAATTTTGTTTGCAGGTTGGTGCTGCCACCACGATCACAAAATTGCTAAATTAAGCTTATTGTGCGGCGATTATTCTGTAGAATGCGCCTACGGTTTACGGCGAAAAGATGTCGGCGAAGTTTTTCCCGACTGGGTTAACAGTTCGGAAAGCGGTTTTGAGGTACTTGTGGATTTGCCGCCAGGGGAATGGCACGTTTCTCTGCAAGCTGAGTTAGAAACCGGGGAGATTTTGTCTTTTCAAGCGCCTAAAATATTGACAGTGCGGCGCTACCATATCTGGCAGCGAAGTGCAGATAAGTTTGAGGAGTTATCAAGGTTTACAGCCGCAATTCAGCAGCGGGCGAGGGAAAGAAAACAGCGTCTTGGTAGAATTGTGCCCTTGCCCTGGGAAATTGTGAAAGTGCTCCGCCAGTTGGGGAAGATTTATCGGCAGCAAAAACAGTTTACTGCGCCGGGAGATTTACTACCACCTGCGGGTTTTGTGGTGCCTAAACCAATTGATAGATATGACGCTTGGCTGGAGGTGAATCAGTGGAACTATCGCGCGCGCGATTACTTAATTTCTCGGTTAAAATCCTGTCGGGAACCGCTGCCAAAAATTTCGGTAGTAATGCCAGTTTACAACCCACAGATAGATTTTTTAGAAAGTGCGATCGACAGCGTAATCAATCAAGTTTATCCAAACTGGGAACTCTGCATTGCCGATGATTGCAGCACCGATTTCACTGTCGCTGACACTTTGAAAAGCTGGGTTCAAAAGGACGATCGTATCCGCATCACATTTCGCACAGAAAACGGCAACATCAGCGCAGCAACCAACAGCGCCGCCGCCCTCGCAACAGGCGACATCATCCTATTTTTAGACAACGACGACGAACTCACTCCCGACGCATTAGGCGAAGTTGCCCTATATTTTGCCGCGCATCCAGCCACCGATTTTCTCTACTCCGACGACGACAAAATCGACACTAAAGGTCGCCGATTCGCCCCGCAATTCAAACCGCAATGGTCGCCGGAACTGCTGCTTTCCTATATGTATCTCGGTCATTTGTGCGCCGTGAGAAAACACATTTTTGAACAAATAGGCGGTTTACGGATAGGTTTTGAAGGCTCGCAAGATTACGATTTTGCCTTGAGAGCCACCGAAATTTCTCGTCACGTCGCCCACCTGCCGCTAGTGCTGTATCACTGGCGAACCGCACCCGGTTCTACAGCCATATCTGGGGCCGCGAAACCCGCCAGTTTTTCCGCAGGTCAAAAAGCCATTCAAGACGCACTAAACCGCCGCCAAATTAACGGTAATGTCGCTCAGCACGCATGGGCGATTAAAGAAAATTTGGGCATATTTGCCCAGGATTTCCCTGATAACGGCCCATCAGTAACGGTGATTATTCCTACTAAAAATCAGCTAAAGTTGCTGAAAGCTTGTTTGGATTCTCTAGAAACTACAACCTACAAAAATTATCAAGTTGCCGTTATCGACAACGAAAGCGACGACCCTAAAACTCTGGAATACTTAAAGGAATTAAATTGCCAAGTTTTGCGGATAAAAAATCCTGGGGGCAAGTTTAGTTTTGCAGCAATTAACAACCGCGCTGCCGAACAAGTTGACAGCGAATATGTGTTGTTTTTGAACAACGATACTGAAGTAATTAACCCGCGCTGGCTGAGTCAAATGGTGGGATACGCTCAAATCGCAGGCGTGGGTGCAGTCGGCGCGCGGCTTTTATATCCAGACGGCAGAATTCAGCACGCGGGTATAATTCACGGGCTGCATCACGGCTTGGCTGGTCATGCTTTTAAGCTGATGAACAGCGACAATCGAGGCTATCTGTCTCAAGCGATGGTAACGCGAAATTACTCTGCGGTAACAGCCGCTTGCACGATTACTCCGCGTCAATTGTTCTTAGAATTGGGCGGTTTTGATGAGGAGAATTTTGCTGTTGCTTACAATGATGCAGATTATGGATACCGACTGTTAGAACGGGGTTATCGGTGCGTATATTGTCCTGATGCGGAGTTGTTGCACAAAGAGGGAACTTCTAGGGGTTTTACCGACAATCCTCAAGAAGTGGCGGCTTTTAGACGTAAGTATGCGGGCAAAAATGACAGTTTTTACAGTCCTCATTTGTCTTTAGAAGATGAGTATTTTCATATTCAACCTCGACGGGTTTTTATGAAAGAAGAAGGTTCGGCAACGGATTTTGTAACGGATGTAACGGATGTAACGGATGTAACCAATAATGAAGAAGTAAAATTTAATAATTCGGGTTTGTTGGTAGCAGAAGCAGAGAATTTGATTCATCCTATCAGAGTTTTGATGTGCAGCAATTCGCTAGATTTTACGGGTGCACCGCTGCATCAGTACGAAATTGCAGTGAAATTGGCGGCTGAGGGTGTGGTTAAGCCGATCGTACTTTGCGTAACAGACGGGCCCCTGCGTCAAGCTTACGAACAGCAGGGAATTGAAGTAATTGTGCGCGACAATCCTCTCGAACACATCTACCAGCACGATGCTTACGATGAAGCTATCCGCAGTTTTAGCACAGAAATTGCAAGTTTAAAAGTAGATGCAATTTATGCCAATACTTTAGAAAACTTTTTTGTAGTTGATGCCGCGCGGCAAATCGGAATTCCTACAGTGTGGAACGTGCACGAAAGCGAACCTTGGCAAACTTATTTTAACAGGTTTGGTTCGGAGATTGCGGCGAGAGCTTTAGAGTGTTTTCGATTTCCTTACAAAGTGATTTTTGTGGCGGATGCAACGCGGGACAGGTATTTACCTCTCAACAGCCACCACAATTTTACCGTGATTCACAACGGCTTAGATTTGAGCAAACTGGAAAGTTCGGAAAACTCTGAATTGGCTAGAAAAACTTTAGGTGTTGCAGCAGAAGATGTGGTACTTTTGCTGCTGGGAACGGTATGCGAACGCAAAGGCCAGCAGGATTTAGTTAAGGCACTTTCACTTTTGCCTGACAAATGGCACAATAAAATTAGGTGTTTTATTGTGGGCGATCGCCCTAGTATTTACAGCAATAAATTAGCCGAGTTGGTGGGGGAATTGCCAGCAGATTTGCGGCAAAGGGTGACAGTAGTCCCGGAAACTGGGGAGACGGGAAAATATTACAAGGCGGCTGATATTTTTGTTTGCACTTCTCGCGTCGAAAGTTTTCCAAGAGTGATTTTGGAGGCGATGGCCTGCGATTTGCCAATTGTTACATCGCCAGTTTTTGGGATTAGAGAACAAGTGCGGCCGGGAATTAATGGTTTGTTTTATACCCCCGATCGTCCCGAAGAACTAGCTGCATCACTGCATACTTTATTGGACGATAAATCTTTGCGCCAGCGGTTAGCAGAAAATGCTAAATATGTGTTAGAGTCGTTGAATACTTTTGCAGAAATGACTCACACTTACGGTCAAATTTTTCGAGAAGCTTATTTTACTAAAAAGTAACCGTTCAAGATTCAATGGGGAAAAGTATGGAGTCAAATTCTGAGCGTAGGGAAGAGAACAGATCCAATGAATTAACAGCTAAAAATTACTGGGAGGCTAACCCAACAGCCGCCATTGGGAAGCAAGGTTACTGGTTGTCTAATCCAATTATTGAAAAAGCTATAAACCATCGGTTGTCAGGCGGTCAGACTAATGATTACTGGCTACAGTGGTTAGTCAAAAATTATTTCAAAAATCGACGGTTCGAGCGTCTGTTGTCAATTGGTTGCGGTGTGGGTAATCACGAGATTGCGATGGCTAAATTAGGATTAGTCAATCAAATTGATGCCTTTGACTTTTCTGAAAGTTCTTTAGAAATTGCTAGAAAAGATGCCGCAGCAGCGGGAGTAGAGATAAATTTTTATCAAGATGACTTTAATTTGTTTAGGATTGATGATAATAAAAAATACGATCTAGTTTTTTGCTCAGGTTCGCTGCATCACGTCAGAGAACTAGAACGATGTTTATCAAGTGTTCGGAAATGTTTAAAACCCGATGGATATTTTATTGTAAATGAATACATAGGAGATTGCTACAATATATACAATCAAAATCAAGTGAATTTGATTAATGGCATTTACAAATGTTTTCATTACACGCTAAGATCGGGAACAACTGAAATATTTGCTAGTCCAAGTATTGAGAGAGTATTGGCGAAAGACCCTTCAGAAGCAGTTCGGTCAAAGCTGATACTTCCGTTTTTAGAATTCTACTTTGATGTGGAAGTCTTGAATCCAGCCGGTGGGGGGTTGCTTCACGAACTTTACCCTTTGTTAGATCACTATCAACTTTCCGACGGTGAACCCAAGAGTGAAACGATCGTCAAGTTATTGCTTGAGATTGAACAAATCTTAATGGCTGTGCCCGGAGGACTATCAAGCGATTTTTGTTTATGTGTTCTGAGACAAAAAAAACCAAAAACAATGGAAATAATACGGCCTAAAATAGACTACGAAGAAGCTTGGGACAGCTACGCCCAACAGTGGCAAAAAACTAATGCCGAACTTGCCCATATTGGCGACGAATGGATAGGTAAAGCTGCCGGTGCCGCCAACTCCTTAGCCGAATACGAAGCGCTAATAGAACAGCAATTTATTGCACCGTACATCAAAAAAGAACATACGGTTTTAGAAATTGGTATCGGAGGCGGAAAAACCGGTTCACTGCTGCTGAAATATTGCGATCGACTAATTTGTGCCGACATTTCCAGTCAAATGCTGCAAGCGGCGCGATCGCGCTTGGGAGACGATCGTGTTTCTTACGTCAAACTCGACGGTTTAACATTGGACGGCATCGCCCCAGGTTCAGCCGATGTCTGCTTTTGTTACGATACAATGGTACACGTAGAGCCGGTAGATATATTCAACTATCTGACTCGAATTCCCAAACTGCTGCGGGGCGATCGAATTTGCGTGTTTCACCACACAAATATTTTCACCGAATTAGGGTGGCAAAAATTCGCCAGCGAGTGGGACAAAAACTTGCTAGGGCACCGAGACGGCACAGCATTTTCAGTTATGACTGATACAATTATGGAAAAATTTCTCCATCATTTAAACTATCAAATCATCCTGAAAAATACATCTTCAGTACCGCGAGATTGCGTCTGGATCTGCAAAGCACCAACCCCCAATGAATAAAACCAAAGCTTTTTAGCAGAATCAAAATATTTTATTCCAACAGTCAACAGTCAACAGTCAACAGTCAACAGACAACACTCAACAGACAACAGTCAACAGTCAACAGTCAACAGACAACTGACAATGAAAGCATTATTTCTCCATCCCAACTTCCCCGCCCAATACCGCCACATTATCACGGCTTTAGGCGCAGATCCCAAAAATCAAATTGTTTTCGGTACTAAAAACGAGCGCCCAGAGTGGAACATTCCCGGCGTTCGCAAAGCAGCATTTACCCCCAGCCGGGAACCCCACGCGCAGACTCACCAATACGTCCGCCCTTTAGAAAGTGCCGTCATCTACGGACAAGCCGTATTTAGAATGGCAGAACAACTCAAAGCAGACGGTTTCGTACCCGATATTATCTGCGGACATTCCGGTTGGGGGCCGACATTATTTGTCAAAGAAGCTTTTCCAAATACGCCACTTTTGTGTTATTTCGAGTGGTTTTATCATGCTATTGGTTCCGACGCCGATTTTGACCCAGCGGAACCTTTAACAGTTGACGATATGGCCAGAATTAGAATCAAAAATGCGCCTATTTTGATCGATTTATATTCTTGCGATTGGGGTTTATCACCAACTTATTGGCAGCGATCGCAATTTCCGCCAGAATTACAACAAAAATTATCCACACTCCACGACGGCGTAGATACCGATTACTTCAAACCAGACCCCGGTGCTAAACTGGTTTTACCTAACTTAGACTTGTCGGGCGTTGATGAAATTGTCACCTACGTATCGCGGGGAATGGAACCTTACCGGGGTTTTCCTGAATTCATTGAGTCGATCGCCTATGTGCAAGAACGTCGCCCCAATTGTCACGTCGTAATCGTTGGTTCCGAAAGAGTTTGTTATGGGCGTTCTTTACCCAACGGCGAGTCTTACAAAGACTATATGCTCAAAAAAGTCCCCCTAGATTTGTCGCGAGTTCACTTTGTCGGGCCCCTACCTTACGGACTGTATTTAAAAGTAATTCAAGCATCCGACGTACACGTTTATTTGACCAGACCTTTTGTGCTATCTTGGTCCATGATTGAATCTCTATCAACCGGATGTTTAGTAATCGGTTCCGACACAGGGCCAGTCAGAGAAGTTATCCGCGACGGAGAAAACGGTTTGCTGGTCGATTACTTCTCACCGAAACAAGTAGCCGATCGTATTGATGAAGTTTTAGACCATCCTACCCGCATGGCAGACATTCGCATCAAAGCCCGTCAGACCGCCCTAGAACGCTACAGTTTAGCTAAAATGCTGCCGCAACATCTACAACTGATCGAGCAAGTAGCAAATCGTTCCATGCCGCCTACAGTTGGTATGGAACCAGAACGGGAATTAGCAGCATCTTTTGCAGTGAGAATTTAGCAATAAAGGGTAGTCCTGCATAGTCAGGACTACGCCAATTTTAACAGGAAAAAGTGGCTGTACTTGCTTGAAATTACCGATTTTTGTTATTTTGGTTAAAACCCAACTCAATTCTTATGAAATCAACTACTAGGGCGCTGAAAGAATGGAATGTAGCAGTTAATGCTTTAGAACAAGGTCAAACGATTGTGTTGTTGCGGAAGGGGGGAATTCGCGAGCAAGCAGGACAGTTTAATGTCACTGACAAACAGGTTTTGCTGTATCCAACGTTTGAACACCAACAACCGGATTTATTAAAGCCGGAGTTTGCACATCAAGTCAATAATGTTGAATCTGGTTGGCATCCTGAAGTTATTAGAATTGGCAGTTGGGCGGAGATTACTGATGTTTTTTTGGTAGCTTGGGAACCTGCAATTACTGCGCTATTTCCTTACCATATTTGGAATGAAACTTTTGTCAGCGATCGCCTGAAATGGAAACAAACTCAGCCAATTTATATTTTATTGCTGCGGGCTTATCGCCTTGCAGAAAGCCGCGAAATTCCCTACATTCCTGAATACGGCGGTTGTCGTTCTTGGATCGATTTGGCCGATGCTATTTCGCTGGAGGGAAGCCAAGCTGTTTTGAGCGATCGCGAGTACATTGAACGCTCAAATGAAATCCGCAATCTGATAGCAAATCCTGCGAATGCTTCTGGTTCGTAGAGAGTGACAACGCTGACGGAAGGTAGTCAGGATTTTACTCCTCATTAATAGTTTTTAAGGTACTTTTCGAGAGGCGCGCTTCTACCAAACCCAGCCCAAAATCCGCAGCTAAGGCCATTAAAGCTGACGGAATTGCCCCAGCCAAAAGTAACTGATTGTTGACGGTAGCAACGCCCCGAAAAATAAACACCCCCAAGCCCCCTGCACCAATTGCAGCGGCGATTGTAGCAAGTCCGATCGCAATTACTGCGGCAACTCGCACGCCCGCCAGAATCACGCCCAGCGCCAGGGGAATTTCCACTTGCCATAACAGTTGCATATCCGTCATTCCCATGCCTCTTCCGGCTTCCGTAATCGCTGGATCGACACCGACAATACCAGTATAAGTATTGCGGATAATTGGCAGTAAAGAATACAGAGTGAGGGCGATAATTGCCGTGCGATCGCCTATTCCACCCAATACAGGCACCGGGATTAGCAAGCCAAACAAAGCCAAACTGGGAATTGTTTGCATAATATTAGCAAACCCCAAAATTGGCTTTTTCAATTTTGGCTTTCTCGTGGCTAAAATCCCCAGGGGCATCCCCACAATAATAGCGATAAAAATTGCCACAGTTACTAAATATAAGTGTTCACTGGCACGCTGAATTATCTCAGCGCCATAGCGGTTGACAAAAATTATCATTGGGTAATTAGGTATTGCTGATTGCTGTCAATTTTATAAATCATTTTCTATTTCAGGACAGGGCTCACCAGGATAGAACCGAGAGTCCAGAATTTCCTTTAAGCTGTAAAGGCAGTTTGGAGGAAAAGTTTTGAGAGGTAAATCCGTTTCTCCTACTGCCAAATCTCTACCGTTTTGATAAGCTTCTTGGAAAACTTCTTGCAAGTAAGGTTTCAGACTTGGGTTATCTTGTATCAGTCTCTGAGTGTCCCGCCGCTGCACTCGAATTATAGACAGCCAGCTACGGCTGCGCTGCTGGGGCTGATATTGCCACTTCAGCAAATGTCCCAGCAAAATGCTTAAACGATTTCTAAGTTCTTGACGTTCCTGTTTGCCCAAAGATTCAATCTCCTCAATTAAATTTGGCAAGTCAAGTTGACTCCACTGACACTTGCGAAGTAACTTGGCTTGTTCTTGCGTCCAAGCATAGAAGTCTGTCTCGTAAAGACTGTGCATCGTTTGATTATCAGCTTAGTTACTCAAACTATATTATCAATTTTTTGCTAAATCATTGAAATCTAGCTACTTGCAAACAGTCAATAAATGCGCGCGCTTCTGGATGCTGAGATTTCATAAAATCATCGGGCGAACCCAATTCAATCAACCGTCCGTCTTGCATCAAACCAATTCTAGAAGCTAACAAAAAAGCTTCTTGAATGCCGTGAGTCACAAAAATCACAGTTTTGCCGAGTTGCTGCTGCAATTGACCGAATTCTCGCTGCAATTCCAGACGAGTAATGGGGTCTAAAGCACCAAACGGTTCGTCCATTAACAATATCGGAGGGTCAGCCGCCAGTGCTCTAGCGACGCCTACCCGCTGCCGCTGTCCGCCGGATAACTGATGGGGATAGCGTTTGGCGAAGTGCTGGGGGTCGAGGTTGACTAATTCTAACAGTTGCCGGACGCGAGATTGAATACGATCGCCCTCCCAACTTTCCAATTTTGGCACTAAACCGACGTTTTGCTCGACGGTAAAATGTGGAAATAAACCAATTTCTTGAATTACATAACCAATTTTTCGGCGCAGTTGAATTGGGTTCCACTGAGTTGTTGGTTTTCCCATGACAAGAACTTCGCCGCTGCTTGGCGTTAGTAAATTGTTAATCAATTTCATGGTGGTAGTTTTGCCACTCCCGCTGCGTCCCAGCAATACTAAAACTTCTCCTTGCAGCACTTTGAAATTGAGTTGGTCTACTAAATGCCTGCGGTTGAGGCGATATGTCACGTCGAGGCATTCGACAGCAACTTCATTATTGAGAGGCATAATTAGTTTCGGTGATTTTCGTTTTAATAAATCGTCAATTAGCTAGCGTCACGGGACAATCCAAAATCTAAAATCTAAAATCTAAAATCTAAAATCAACTTGATTTTGCCATTCTAGCAGTAAGGCTCGACACTGGAGGCAAGTTAATTTTTTAAGCAAGTCGCGAATTCCGTCTGGGGTTACAGGATATTCAGCACCGATAAGTTCGGGTTTTACTATTGCTGTAGGGTGCAATTCTGCAACAAAACCGTAGAGTTTTTGATTGGAGAAGGAACTGTTTATTGCCCAGCCAATGGTGTTGATCGGTTCGATGCGGGCGATCGCACTTTCTGTCACACCTAATTCTTTCTTGATTATAGCTGGAACGGCTACTGCTGGCGTGGATTCGGCTGGTACGCGACCGCCGGGAAAATCCAAGGTTGCTTCTGCCACGCCGGGGCGATACATGGGTGAGGGAAACAGCAATTTGTCAGCTTGAATGGTCAAGATTACAACTGAATCTGCTCTTTCTACTCGCCAATATTCTACTGTTTTTCCTTCGGTTGTTTCGAGATGTTCCGCGATTAGTTTTACCCAATGAGAATTGATTTCTACAAAGCGGTCTAGAGTTTTCCACTGGGATTTTGCAGTTTGGTTCATGTCGGAATTTTTGAAATATATTAGATATTTTTTGCTATGGTAGCCGATTGTTAGCGAGCGCAACAATAGCCGATCGACCTTTTCAGCTTTGAGCCAGTTTTTTCCTCTCGATTGTAAATTTTTGCTACAACCTTACACATTCGCCTATATAATTCGGTAACATAGACTACATAATCAAAATTTATCTGCGCCTTCGCTCTGGGTTGTTTCAACCACGCCCTGGTGCAGACTCTTAGCTAGACAGGAGTAATTATGCAACTGCAAACAGATATTCGTACTTGGCAATCCCAACCAACGCCCGGAAGCTTCACTGTCCGCGACTGGGAAAAATTTGGCTGCGCCGTACCTGCACCAAAATTAACTCCTTCTATGTGGGTTAAATTGTTCAATCCGCCAACCGCATTCAGCTTTGACGAAGCGTGGCTGTTGTGTGAATGTTCGGAAGAAGAGTGGCTAGCTTGGATTCCTGATTATGGCGAAATTTTACTGAGTACACATGAATTTTGCGCTCCTAAATCGTGAATTACGCAGACAAACTTCCATAAACCGGGTGTTAAAATCCATATCCCTCCGGTTCCACGGGATTTTTTGGAAAAAATCTGGTTTCTGCGTAATTATCTCGTTTGCAGTGAGGAATGCAAGTCCTTAAACTTTGATAAGGACTTGCATTCCTCACTACAAACCTCTTATATGATGTCGTTTCAGCCGATATCATATTAGTCCTAATAGATATTAATTGAAATTTCGCCAACAAAAAGAGCAATAGGTTTTCTATTGCTCTTTTTGTTCAAAAACACTCTCTAGTTTTTATCTTTAAGATAGCGGAAGTTATATCAACTGGCCTCGATTGACCCCAATATCGCTGCGGTGACGGGTTTACTGTATCGATGCTTGCATGGGAGATATTGGTGAACCCGCCCTTACAGCAATTACGGTCAATTTAGCCGCCGTGATATTGCTGGCTTATTTGCAAACTGCACGGTTATTTGCGTTTCTGACAATCGTGCCTACTCTACCATTAATCTGAATCGGGTTCTTAGTGCTGGCTCGAATCAAGAGTGGTTGTTTGGCCAGACATTCTCTGATTGATGTTGCCCAGGCGGTGAGAGCTCCGGTGTATTCTGTACGACCCGCTGGGGCGCGAAACTGATCGGTAATTAGGAAATCCGAGGTGATGCTAGTGTCAGTACCAACATTCGTAATAATTGGAAAGTCAAAGGCTCTGGGCAAGGTTCTGTCCTGGATTCTGCCCGGTACCAACTGGTAATTCTTCGAGCCACCCTTGTAGTCAATACCTGCTTGAGGGCTGGTGGGAGGGCTTGTTTGAGCCAATGCGGGAATAGGCAAGCTTGCTACCAAAACGGTGCAGCAACTCCAAAATAATTTCGATTTCATTCGATTCATCTCCTCAACTTTATGACGATTAGCACTAATTAGGTAGGCTCTAAAAACAGTTGCTTTTATTGAGAAAGCGCCTGATGATATTGAGCTTTTTAGTTTGAGTTCAACTTACCTAATTTATTACCAAACATTCTCAAAAATGTTAAAACTGGCTGACCTGACAAACTGTAGAAGAGTTTCAGTTGAGTTAGATATTTACACATCTGAAGTTGTTACAGCATTGGGGAGTCGGTTTTACCAGAATGATTCATTTTCGATCGATGTCATTGGAACTTTATCAAATTTTGTCTCAGATATCAAGTTTTGCCGATCGCATATCACGTTTTAACACTGGTTTGCGGCTCGATCGAGCTTTGAGTGGTGCGCGCTATACCAGGGCGAGAAAGATGCTAGAGTGCATCGATGGCCGTTTGAGTATTTTCAGGCGACAATAGACAGAGAAGGGGCTTGAAAATAGGTGATTTTAGTGGAAGATAGTAAATTTATCGACGTATCGGACATTATGGGTGTTCCCGCGGCTCCGGCGGGTTACAAATCGGGCTTTGTGGGTATAGTCGGACGCCCAAATGTCGGAAAATCAACGCTGATGAATCAGTTGGTGGGGCAGAAAATTGCGATTACTTCGCCGGTGTCTCAGACGACACGTAACAGGCTGCGGGGCATCCTAACGACACCGGAAGCACAAATTATTTTTGTAGATACTCCCGGAATTCACAAGCCACATCACCAATTGGGCAAGGTTTTGGTGCAGAATGCCCGCACCGCCATTCAGTCGGTGGATGTGGTGCTGTTTGTGGTGGATGGTTCGGTGGAATCGGGAGGGGGCGATCGATATATTGTCGAAATTCTCAGCAATTGCAAAGTTCCGGTGATTTTGGGGATGAATAAGTTGGACGAACAACCGGAGGATTCCGTGTTGATCGATCGAACTTACGAGCAAATTGTCAATCCTGAGTGGCCTGTAGTGAAATTTTCCGCTCTCACGGGCGAGGGTGTCGAGCCGCTGCAACAATTGTTAATCGAACATTTGGAGGTTGGGCCTTATTATTATCCGCCCGATTTGGTGACTGACCAGCCGGAACGCTTTATTATGGGCGAATTGATTCGGGAACAGATTTTGCTGCTGACGCGGGAAGAAGTGCCGCATTCGGTAGCAATCGCGATCGACATAGTTCAAGAAGAAGCAAAAATTACGCGCATTCTGGCGACAATTCACGTCGAACGCGATTCCCAAAAAGGTATTTTAATCGGTAAAAGCGGCAGTATGCTCAAGTCGATCGGCAGTGCGGCCCGGGAACAGATTCAAAAGTTAATTGAAGGCAAAGTATATTTGGAGTTATTTGTCAAGGTGCAGCCGAAATGGCGGCAGTCCCGCACCCGTTTGGCGGAATTGGGCTATCGCGTTGAAGAGTAAAGCGAACTGATGGAGCAAATAAGGGCGATCGTTGAGAGATTTTACAACTGAACTTCCCCTCGTAGGCCGAAGTTCAGTTTAAATCATTGTCCTAAAAACTCCGCCCGCAACAGTCAACTGTCAACAGTCAACTCTTTAAGGACGTTCGGCAAATTTTTGAACAGCTTTTGGTGCAAAAGCAGCAACTAAAAAAGAAGTTGTAATGTATTTGCCATCAGCATTCTTGCTAGTTATTGTGATTGCGCCAAACCCAATTGCTGCAATCAGTGCAATAAAACTCATCGCTCGCATTGCCGAGTAGTGTCCATTATTTTCCTGCAAAAATTCAGCCAGCTCTTGTCCGTTTTCTGCCGAATTTGCTGTAGCTTCAAGGATAGCAGAATGTGTCATTTGATTAACCTCATAAATGATTAAAGCTTAACTAACAGGACTTACGCAATAACTGAGAAACTACACTACCTGTAGTTGTAAGGTGCGCGTTTCACACCCTACAATTAGAGTCGGCACGTAAGTCCTATACAAGTGAGATAGACCGTTGTTTAGTGCGGTAACTTGCTCAAAGCGTGCCAAGTTCTCGGCCCGACAATTCCATCGGCTGGTAAACCCTTAATCGTTTGGAACTGGATCGCCGCTACTTTGGTCATAACCCCGAAGTATCCGTCAACAAAACCGAAATAGTATCCATTCAATTTCAAGACATTCTGAACAATTTTGACAGCATTACCTGAACTACCATTCATGAGAGTCGGCATATTCACAGGTGCACCAGAGTATAGTGCTTGCCAGGTTAGAGGACTGACAATCCCATCTTCAGGTAAAAAGACGCGGTGTTGATAGTCTTTGACGGCGTCTTCAACATAGGTGTCGAAAATACCATCGATCGAAAAACCGTAATAATATCCCCAATGATATAAAAGCTGTTGCAGTTCCTTGACGGCTTGACCAGTAGAACCCCGCTTTAAAGTGGGTTTCATCAGTTCAGAGGCTTGAGCAACTGCAAGAGTTGATTGAGAAGTAGTATCGGCGACGAGAGCCATAGCTTGATTATTGAGAGTTTTTTCTTCTGTAAACATGATGGGAATCCTCTGTGCATTCGAGTGTTTTCATTTGATATTTCAGGTATAACTGCTGTCTTTGATGGCTTCACAGTCGCTTTTTATAGTGACACTTGTGTGAGTTCACACATTGGAGTGTCACTCATTTGAGTTATATCGTTTCCGCTTACAGTCGATCGGCAGTGCGACGCGAGAACAGATTCAAAAGTTAATTGAAGGTAAAGTATATTTGGAGTTATTTGTCAAAGTGCAGCCGAAGTGGTGGCAGTCCCGCACCCGTTTAGCCGAATTGGGCGATCGCGTTGAAGAGTGAAACTTTGGCAGTTGGCAGTTGGGGTTCTTCTGTTCTATGAATCAAGAATCGAGCACGACTTTCGCTCATAGAGAGTTTCATCGGGCTCGGAGAGTCGCTACAAACCCCCGCTTAACAACTAGAACGCCATTCCAATAACAGTACAGTAAACTGAGAGCAGCCCCATTCGCCCCAGTTGACCTATGCCACGTTGGTTCAATACTGCTGGCCCGTGCCGCGATGACATTCACTATCTGCTTCCTGCCACCCGTCGCCTCCCGAATTTAGAGCGACTGATTGCTCAGCAAAGCTATTTCGTCATCCATGCACCCCGGCAAGTGGGGAAAACCACCGCTATGCTGGCGTTAGCCAAACAACTCACCGAAAGCGGACAATACACCGCCGTCATGGTTTCGGCTGAAGTCGGCGCACCCTTCAGTCAAGATATCGGCGGTGCAGAAGAGGCCATTCTGGGCGCTTGGCGAGACAACATTTCCTTCCGTCTCCCACCCGAACTGCAACCGCCAGACTGGACAAGCATACAGTCGGGACAGAAAATTCGGGCTGCTTTACAAGCTTGGGCACAATTTTCTCCTCGTCCTTTGGTCATTTTGATCGACGAAATCGACGCATTGCAAGACCAAGCCTTGATTTCTATGCTGCGACAACTGCGCGATGGTTATCCCAATCGCCCGAAAGCGTTTCCGCAATCGGTGGGTTTAATTGGTTTGCGGGATGTTCGCGATTACAAAGTGGCTGCGGGGGGAAGCGATCGACTCAATACATCCAGTCCGTTTAATATTAAAGTGCGATCGATTACTCTCAGAGATTTTAATGCCTCAGAAGTCGCCGAACTCTACGCGCAACATACCCAAGATACCGGACAAGTTTTTACACCTGAAGCCGTAGCCTTAGCTTTTGAGCTGACTCAGGGACAACCTTGGTTAGTGAATGCTTTAGCTAAGGAAATTGTAGAAGAATTAGTGACAGATGAATCTATAGAAATTACACCCGAACATATTTTATCAGCTAAAGAAATTTTAATAAAACGGCAAGATACGCATTTAGATAGTTTGGCAGAACGACTCAGAGAAAATCGAGTCAAAGCCATTATCGAGCCGATGTTGGCGGGTTTGGAACTGGGCAATATCCCCAATGATGATATTCAGTTTTTAATCGATTTGGGTTTGTGTAAGATGGATGTTCAGGGTGGATTGACGATCGCTAACCCAATTTATCGCGAAGTGTTGCCCCGCGTGCTCACCGTAACGCCAATGGCTTCTCTGCCGCAAATTGCACCGAGTTGGTTGACTCATGAAGGCAAATTAGACACGCAAGCGTTACTCAAAACTTTTCTGGAATTTTGGCTACAGCATGGCGAACCGTTACTCAAAAGTGCATCTTATCCCGAAATTGCACCGCATTTGGTGTTAATGGCGTTTCTGCATCGGGTGATTAATGGTGGGGGAACATTGGAGAGAGAATATGCGATCGGACGCGACAGAATGGATTTATGTTTGCATTATGGTGAGGTAACATTGGGAATTGAACTGAAGGTTTGGCGGACTCGGAAAGTCGATCCGTTGAGTAAAGGGTTGGAACAGTTAGATGGATATTTGGCTCGATTGGGAGAAGATGAAGGGTGGTTGGTGATATTCGATCGACGCGAGAATGCGCTCGAATTAGAAGAACGACTGAATACTGAAATTCATCTGACACCAATGGGGCGAACGGTTACAGTTATTCGTGCGTGAAGAAGTTCTGATGAATGCCTCGATTTGTGCGATCGCCCCAGTGTGCGATCGACTCTCTTTCACCCATCAAGTAAACTTTTCACACCCCGTCCACCTCGATTTAATACATGAGTATAAATCATCGTTATTGGCACGTCTTTGTGTCCGAGTAACTCTTGTACGGTGCGAATATCGTAACCGGCTTCTAATAGGTGCGTGGCAAAACTATGACGCAGAGTATTTAGAAGTAACTTTCTGCAAGACTGTTTCCTATCTGCGCCGCTAATATCGGCGGGACGGCATTGCCGACTTGAGTAAATTGTCGTGCCGATGCACCCATAAAAATATAATCTTTCGGAAATGTTTGGAGGTGAGCGCATTCCCGGACACTTAATGTACGAGGAATTTCGGGATGTAAGTGCGAACGTCCACCACCTTTTGTTCCCCCAGCGATAACTGTTTTCGACGGTAACAACGGGTCAAGTCTATCAACTCGTCCAAGTTGGTCTCGCTGTCCGTAACCTAACCGCATATATCGTAGAATTGATTCGGCTTTATGTTCTCGTGTTTCGTTGTTGGATAATTCGGGATAGTAATCGTTCAAAACACTTCCCGCGCCGACCGTTTCCAGAGAAGGAACGGGATACTTAAATGTTTTGCTCGTGCGCGAACCGACCACGAATAAGCGAAGTCTTTGCTGTGGAATGCCGTAATGCGCCGCGTTGAGAACAAACGGTTCTTCCACTTGATAACCGTTTAGAGATAATTCTTCAATCACTGCTTTTAATTGTATTCCGCCATCAATATCTCTTAATCCCGGAACATTTTCAATCACAAAGGACTTCGGCATAAATGTGATAATAAGCCTCAGAAAGTCAAAAAGTAAATTGCCGTTCTTTTCGTGTAAAAAACCAACTCTTTTAAAATTTTCGCCGGATTTGGAAAACCGTTGATTGGCGGCGATTGAAAACGGTTGACATGGAGGACCACCGACAAACAAACCTTCAAATGGCGCAGATATTATTTGTCCGAGGGTTTCGGCGATTTCCTCAAATTTTGAAACATCGCCCGAATGCGTTGGAGGTCCGAACACATTCCATTTCGGACGATTCCGCCGAAGCGTTTTACAAAAGAGTTCGTTAATCTCAAACGCTGCCAAGTGCTTGTAGCCAGATGCTTCCAAGCCCAAATCCATTCCACCGCAACCAGCAAAGAAACTTACTACCGGAATTTCTTGAGCCAAAAATTTTACTTCATTCAAATTGAGCGGAGCAGGTCCTGTCCAGATTTTGGCTTTCGATTCCTCATAAATCAAATCTTCATACGTCCAGCCTGCGCCTCTTAAAATATCAACAAGCGGTGTGTTGGTACTTTCAGATTTTTTAAGTATTCTGAATTGTTCTTGCAAGTGAGCGTTTTTTTGCTTAGATGTCTTAACTATCATATTATCAAACCAGAAAATTCATGTTTCATTTCCTGATAAACGGCACGGGCTTCTCTCGTATCTTTGAAATCCTTTTTATTGTTGCGGTCAAGCCACACATCATAAAATCGGTGAATTGCGCGATGGCAATTCGGACAGACTGGAACGAGGTCATCGAAAGTCGTGCCAGTGGCTTCAACTCTCGTTCCCGAAGAAAGCGGCAAGAGATGATGCAAGTCTACAATTCGTTCTGTCCACGGATAAGTTTTTGCCGTATCGAGGCTGCAAACATCACAAGTTGCCGTCGGATGCACGAGGAAAAATTCTTTCCGAAGTCGCGTGTTACGTTCGATTGTAACGTGGGTTTTCTTGACTTTACTACCTTCCCGAAAACCGCTTTCCACAACTTCTTCGACAATCGTATTCGGATAATCGAAAGTGATGTTCGTGCTACCGTCTCTAAATAACGAAGCCAATCTTTGTATTTCTGCCTCTCTATCATTTGCACGAGGTCCTGAAATCTCAAATAAATCTTTGAAGATATTGAGCGCGTCTTCCCGGTTAAGAGTCACAATTATTTCACCACTTCTTATGTGCAAGTATGAAATCTGCGAAATGACTTTCAGGCTTTCTAGTGCTTGTCGCCGTAGCTCACTTGGTACAGATCTACCAGAATTTTTATACGACGAATCAGTTCTCATAATTGAAATAAACTCTTCGTCGTCTTCGCTGCCATCAAAACCGCTCATTTTATAAGCGCCGATAATTTCATCTAAACTTGTAATCGAACCTTGCCCGATAGCAACCTTCGTTAAAAGATACTTGAGCGAAAATAGCAATGAATAGCGAAAATTTGCATCCGGTCGCCAATCCTTCAAAGCAGGAGAAGGTTCAGTGAACGCGCTTACCAAAAAATGCAGGTATTCATCACAAGTTACCACTCCAGCTTGAGACAAAACATCGGCGACAGGTGTAGGTTGAGCGACTCCATTAATTTCGCTGACAAGAAGACAAATTTTCAAAATACGAGAGTAATTGCGCCACGGGCTATGCGTTGGTGGTGCTTGAAAAGTCAATCCAGTTTCAGCCAAAAGCTGAGCACGATTTGCTGTTTTGAAATCGTTTGCTTTGACAAAACCTGCAATTTGCCGAAGAGCGTCGAATTGAAAATAGGCTAAACGCCCTTGATCCCAATGCCACATTAGGCTTGACTTTATATATTATAGGTATAGGTAGCCCCAGCTTACCATCAAACGGGTATAACCAGGGCAACCGCATAAAAATAATTTTGTTGACTTTTCGCCCAAATTATTGAGAATATTCTCATCTGTCATCTTTTAATGAGAAGAAAAGTGTCTCAGTGAAGTCTGAAACCCTTATTGCTACGTTGCCGAAAATTTCATGCGGTTGCCCTGCGGTCTAACTCAGCCGTTATCTCGTAAACGCAGCCTGACTTTGGAGATGATTCGGAAGCTCGATCGAGAGTTAAGCTAAATAAAACTCCGAGTTCTGCATCGATGCTTATTAGAAGCGAATAATTTCGATCGTGCCTCGTGATCGCACAAAACAAACATCAAATTCTCGAAAGAAGTTGGTTTGCCCGAGAATTAAGGGAATCTGAGAAGCTTGCGCCCAGGCAAATGCTAGGCGAACGGGTTCCAGATTCCCAATTTGAACATCTACAAATACACCCCGCGCCTCAACGCTTGCCAGATTTCCAGCCAATGGCAAGCGGACAGTTTGTTCCTCCCAAATTGCACCCAATTGCAGCCCAATGTCATAAGGTAATAGATTGACCGCAGACCCAGTATCTAGCAGTGCATTCGCCGAGACAGAAAAGCCTGCATGACTCAGAGTGATGGGAATCGTGGGTAATGCTTCATCGTCAGAAAAGGGAAACTCGATCGAACTAGGCATGAGTAGATGCCTCTCGATCGTCTCGAATCATCTGCATCATAATGTTTGCCGCTTCCGTTGCATCGTAGAGCGATCGAACTGGATACTCTGATGCAGAAAAGATGACTTGTAATTCAGCGTCTGGGATTTGTGCGGCTAGGAGTTTGAAGAGTGATAATTTGTCTGACTGGCTCAGATTGTTCACCAAAGGAATTAACTCAGCGAGAGACATGGTTTAAACTCCCAGAAGTACGAGAATACATCTATCATAAACGCTGCCTGAGTTTGGAGATGATTCGGAATCTCGATCGAGAATTAAGGATTCCGTAGGAGATTCCGATCAAACTTTATCCTGCCCAAAAACAAAGAAAAAGCCGCCCTAAAAGGCGACGTACTGAGCGTAGCCGAAGTGAGGGGACTTTAGCCCTCCGCTCATTACCAACAACTATCAAGGCAACTCAACCGAACTCGGTTTAGCAATGTGAGGCAAGCCCCAGCCCAATTTTTCCCGCAAAATGTGGAAAAACTCAAAAGATTGCACCCGAATAAAGCGGGCTGGGTACGGAGCTCGCTCGACATGAACCCAATCTTCGGGCAAAACGTAACATCCGCCGTTACCGTCTACCACCATTACCAGGCGGTTTGGACTCGCCGGCAAAATCTTGATCGGCTCGGTGTTGGAAAACACCAAAGCCCTCGAAGCCATTGAATGCGGGCAAATAGGCAGCAACTGCAGCACCGGCACTCCGGGAATGATCACAGGCCCACCCGCAGAAAGGGCGTAAGCTGTCGATCCCGTGGGAGTCGAGATAATTACCCCATCTGCGGCAATGTCAATAGAGGCGTGCTGACCGATCGCCACTTCAAAATGACACATACAAGTCAGCGGTTCCCGGTGCAGCACCATTTCATTGAGACAAAGGGCTTCCCAGAGGCAGTCGTTTTCTCGAAACAACCTCACCGCCAGCATTGATCTTTCTTCTATTTCGTATTCTCCGGCGATTACCTTTTCCAAAACTTGCGGCAGCAAGTTCAGGTAAGTTTCTGTTAAAAAGCCCATGTGACCGGTATTGACAGTCAGCAGCGGCACTCCAATAGGAGCTACTTGGCGAAATGCCGACAGCACCGTACCGTCGCCGCCCAAAACCACTGCAAACTCCATGTCGCTGTCAAAACCGGGGGGGACGAGTTGGTCGATCGGGTTGTGGCACAGGGGGCGATCGGGGCTAGAATAGCCCAGAATTCCTCCGGAACCAGAAACCGAGCAAACCTCCCAGCCGCGGGCAGTCAGCTTGTCTTCCAACTCTGCGGCGATGCGACAAGCCACAGGTTTAACGTCGTTGTATATAATCCCAGCTTTCGGCACTTTAAAATGTAAAGGGCATTTTTTGTTTACTCCGTTTTTTAGTTTTAAGCTGCTCGTACTCTATTTCCTTGAGCTTCTTCAGAATCAGATTAAAGTATTCTTCCAGATAAGACTCCAAAGTAGTAGTTTCTTTGGGATCGATTCCGAAGACACTGTAAACATCATCCATCGGAGCTTTCAAGGGTTTTCCGGCTGCCAAAACTTCTGAAAAAGCCAATCTGTCAGCTACGTTCCAACTCCACTGAAAGAACTTAGCAAATTGACGAGTAGCCTGCAACAAGGCGTCTGGGGTGCGCGTAATTTTGGCTTGCTTCCCTGACAGCCGTTCGCACAACCGCACGATTTCTTCAGCATCCCAAGCGCGATTTCCCACCACCGGAAAGCTTTTTTTCTCGGTTTCGGGAACGGAAAGGGCTCGGACGGCAAATTTAGCAACGTCCTGAGTGTTCATGTAGGCAAGGGCTGATGGCTTGTTGGGCAGCCAGACTGCCTGATTGTCCAAAATCGGCATTGCATACAGGCTCAGGAGTCCTTGCAAAAAGCCGCAAGGTCTCAAGATTGTATAGTCTAAACCGGATTCTGCTAAGAACAATTCGGTACAGCGCTTGATTTCCAACAAGGGGACTTGGGGATATTTCTCCGCGTCGAGAAAGGAAAAGAATATGTAACGCTTGATGCCTGCTGCTGCTGCTGCTTGGATCAGCGATACTTTTCCGTCCCAGTCTACTCTTTTGATGCTGACAGAATCGGCTGCACTCGCTGTTGCTGCATCGATAATAGCAGTGACGCCTTCTAGGGCCGGAGGCAGACTGTCTGGCTGGCAAAGGTTCCCCGGTACGAGTTCAGCGCCCCATTCTTTCAAAAAGGCAGCTTTTCTGTAACTTCTGACTAAACAGCGCACCTGGTAGCCCTCGTCTAGGGCGCGGCGGGCTATCTGGCGGCCGAGAGTGCCGGTGGCACCTAAAATCAATAAAGTCATCTAGGGATTAATTATGAATCTTAAACTTTCAATAAGATGGTATCAGGTTTTTGTTAAGTTTATATAAAAAACTTAACAAAAACCTGAAATTTTCTCATTTTAGGCTTGAGATATTCGCCAGAAGGCTTGCTTTCGGCAGCAAGTAGACTCTAGAAGGCAGAAGGTATAAGGCTTCTGAAGGATTTGTTGAAAAAACTTATTCTTCGCCGCCTTGCAATTTGAGCAGGAGGAAGCCTCCACCTATACCCACGAAAATTAGGGAAAAGGACAAAAAGGCTGCATTGAAAATTTCAGGATTCATAATTTGATAAGTCCAATTGGGCGATCGCATTAAATAAAGATAATATAATTTGGGGCAACCAGGTACATGAATGCTAAAATTTCAGTGCCGAAATTCCTATATTTTGTTGGAGAAAACTGCCTTGAGTCTCGATCGGGAATCAAAACTAGCTGTAACTCTGGGAGATCCGGCGGGAATTGGCCCGGAAGTGATTCTCAAGGCCTTGGCAGATCCCGCTGCTGCTTTGATGGTGACGGTTTTCGGATCTAAGAGAATTTTGCAGCAAACTTACGATATGTTGCGATCGAGCAATCTCGCAGCAGAAGCGGCAAATCCCGAAACATTAAACATTATTGATATCGAACCAGACAGCAAGTGGGGCGAAATAGTCCCCGGTGTCGGGAGTGCAGCTAGCGGGGCGGCTAGCTTTGCTTACATGGAAAGTGCGATCGCCCGTACCATCGCCGGCGAATTCTCCGCGATCGTGACCGGCCCGATTTCCAAAACTTGCTGGCAGGCTGCCGGTTACAATTATCCCGGACAAACAGAACTCCTCGCAGAAAGGGCAAAATCGCAGCGGTTCGGAATGCTGTTTGCCGCCACATCTCCCCACAGTGGCTGGACGCTGGTAACTTTACTCGCTACCACACATATTTCCCTCCGTCAAGTCCCCGATGCTTTGAGTCCAGAATTACTGAGTGAAAAACTAGAATTACTGATAGACTGTTTGCGGGAAGATTTTGGGCTGGAAAGACCGAAAATTGCGATTTCTGGCTTAAATCCTCACAGCGGCGAAAATGGCAAACTGGGAAATGAAGAGCAAGACTGGATGATACCTTGGTTGGAAACGCAGCGCGATCGCTTTCCTCAAGTGCAGTTAGACGGGCCAGTCCCCCCCGATACCCTGTGGGTAAAACCGGCTAAAGTTTGGTACGGTTTAGCCACAGAAGCTCACGACGGTTACTTGGCAATGTACCACGACCAGGGGTTGATTCCAGTAAAATTGATGGCTTTCGATAAAGCAGTCAACACTACAATTGGCTTGCCTTTTGTCCGCACATCTCCCGATCACGGCACAGCTTTTGATATTGTAGGTCAAGGGATTGCAGATGCCTCCAGCATGAAGGCAGCATTGCAGTTGGCGGCCCAGTTGGCTAGTCGCAGAACAGCAGTTAAAATAGGGCGATAGCTTTAGTACGCCAGACACTCGGAAAAATTGTGTCATTCCTATTGATTTTCGCTGGGGTGAGGCGGCAAGCAAGCTGGCAATTTTATTCGGTCGATTAAAATCACCTTTTGGTAGCGCAGTATGGCAGCATTTAATGATAATTCAGGCAAAATATATCAGTCAGAAAAAGAGGTTTCTGATGCAACTCTGGCAAGTTCTAAGGCTGGAGAGCAACTTCAGGAATTGCTAACCATATTGACTGAATTTCAGTTATTGAAGAAATCCAAAAAAGAGCCAAGCGAACTGAAATTACCGCTTTCGGAAAAGTCTGTTCAGCGATTAGAGGATGAGGAAAATCGGCGCAAACAATTATCTTTTCGGATCGAATCACCGAGTATTGTACCGGAAGTATTAACTAACGAGGAAGAGATTCCATCTCAAAGACGAGAAAACAATAATGAGGAACCCGATTTATCTATGGCCGGGAAGGTAGCCAAAAATAATCGGCAGTCGGAGGAAGAATTAGAACAAGCAGTTGAGCAGTTTAAGCAGTTGCAACAACTACTGTTTGAAAGGGATTTGCCGGAATTTTACAGTAATGTTTTGAGCGTGGAACAAAGGTTAGAAAATTTTGAGAAGCTGATGTCTCAACCAGAAGAGTTGATGATTTTACTGAAACCGTTAATTCCTGAGTTGGTGAGAGAAGAATTAGAGGAGTTGAAGTCTGAATTAAAAAAGGCGATCGACCTCGCAAACAATAATAAAATTAATCGCATCGAGTTGGAGGCTAAATTAGCAGATTGGGAAAATCAAATTGCTAACTTTAACCAGCAACCCCTGCCGAATACAGAACACTTAATCCAACGGCTGATGCCAGTAGTGGGAGATCTGCTAAACCGTAAGGTAGAGGAGTCTAAGTTAGAGGTAGCTTCGGCGATCGCACCGAGAGTCAATCAAGTAATTCACAATCAAAACGGACTTGAAGAACAGGTAGTAAGAATTGAAGATAGAGTTGCAAATATTCAGCAGCGTTACCAGCAGCAACCGGAAGATTTAATCAAGCAGCTAGTACCAGTAGTTAGCGATTTACTGAACCGCAAAATTAGTGAATTAAAATTAGAGGTTGTAGAAGCTGTTGCCCCCTCAGTACAGGTAAGAATAGCTTGGGTAGAAATAGAAGAAAAAGTATTGAGCATCATCGAACGCCGACTGGCTACGCAACAGTCGCCAACTCAGAAGCCTGAAGAGATAATGGCGATGCTAATGCCGGCAATAACTGATTTGCTGAATCAGAAAATCGATGAATCAAAATTACAAGTAGCAGCGACGATCCAACCTTTGATAGAATCAGCAATTCTTCAAAGAGAAGTTCAAGGCAAATTGAGCGACGTAGAAAGTAGACTAAATAATCTTCAACGACAGCAAAAAACTCAGCCGGAAGATATAATGGCAAGGCTAATGCCGTTAATGATTGAGTCGCTGAACCGGAAAATTGAGGAGACAAAGTTAGAGGTGAGAGAGGCGATCGCACCTGGTGTCAACACGGCTATTCAAAACAGCGGTATTGCAGCACAAATATTAAATAATGAAACTAAGATTGTCGAAGTTCAGCAGCAAGTTTTAGCCGAGATAGAAGGGTTGATGGCAAGAATAATGCCAGTGATTGTAGAAATGCTGTCCCGAAACATCGGGGAAGCAAAGCTAGAGATAGAATCTGCGATCGCCCCGGCTGTAGATGCCATCATTCAGAATAAAAGGATCGATCAAAGACTGGGGAAGATCGAACAACAGATTGTGGCGATCGAACACCGAATTTATGAATCCACAGACTTGTTTACAGATTTACTGAAACCTTTGATTGACGAGCTGATGGTTAGCCATCACGCCCAACTACAAAAGTCGGTCATCGAATCTATTTTACCATTGTTAGATGAAGTTGTAAGTTATAATTACAGACTCAACGATAAAGTAGGGGAACTCGATCGCAAAATTACTGATGCGGAATGGGGAGGCGATCGGGAAGAATTACTCGCCCGAATTAAAATCATGTTTCCCGAAATGATGCTCCAAACCATTAATGAGTCGAGACAATCATTTGTCGAAACCATAAGTCCGATAATTGATGAAATAATTAATACGAAAACCAGAGAAAACAGACAATCGATGGGAGTAGCCATATCGCCGGCTCTGACTGTGGGAATCAGCCACAGAATGAGTGAATCGCCGGATGAAATTGCAATGGCGATCGCGCCGGAAATGGCCGCTGCTATCAAACAGCAAATTCATCTCAAGCGAGAAGCAATGTCGGATGCACTTTATCCCATCATCGGCAGCACGATTTTAAAATACATCGCCGAGATGATGGGGGAGATTAATGAAAAACTAGAATCAGCTTTAAGTCCAGAGGGAATTAGTCGCAAAATCAAAGCCAAATTGCAGGGCATTTCTGAAGCAGAATTGCTGATGAAAGAAACAACACCACTGAGTGTGAAAGCTGTCTTTTTAATTCAAGCAGGATCGGGCTTAGTAATTTCAGCAGTGCAGAAGTCTGAACGCGAACAGCTAGAATCAGATATGGTAGCGGGGATGCTGACTGCTATTCGGGCTTTTGTCAACGATTGTATATCTCAGTCAGGAAATATTGCAGAGATTGATGCTATAGAATACGGCACATCTACCATAGTATTGGAAGTTGCGGGTTCGTGTTATCTGGCAGTAGTGATGCAAGGAGAAACCCGCCAGTGGTTTAAGTATAAAATGCGATCGATATTCAACAATATTGTTCAAGAATACGGAGTTCAAATTCAGTCATTTAACGGCGATCCAGCCACTGTGCCACCCGAAATAAACTCGAAATTGCAAAAATTAATCGATACAGAGGTAAAAGTTAAATCTCGTAAACGTCCAATTTTACCCACGATCGGTTTGGCAGCGTTAGGTTTAATTGGCCTACCTTGGGGAATTCATCAATACCGCAGCTCAGTTGCAGCGAGCTTAGAAGCAGATACAAATTTAGCATTACAATCTGCTCCCGATTTATCCGTTTATCGCCTCGTGGCTGATGTTAAAGATAGAGTATTGGAGATTTCGGGACGAGTGCCGAATCAAAATCTGCGATCGAAAGCGGAAAAAATCGCTCAGCAAGCGGCTCCCCAATCAAGAATTGAAAATAAAATTATAGCCGTTGAAGTACCTCCAGATCCGGTTTTAGTCGAAGCCGATGTCAAGCGGACAGCAGCTCTTTTGAATAAAGTAGAAAGCATTAATATCTCCGCTCGCTATGCAGAGGGAAAAGTCGCCATTGCAGGCAGGGTAAGCAAAGTGCCAGATGCTCAGAAAATAACTCAAGCTTTTGAGAAAATTCCGGGGGTGAAGTCTGTAACAAATACAGTGATAATAGGAACTCCACCGCCACCAAAGATAATAATGCCAGTTCGCGTGTATTTCGGTGCAGGTTCGGCAAGTTTGCAGGCGAAAGACGTAGCACAAAAGCTTAGCAAAGTCAAGGAATATATGGAGAAAAATCGCACGAAGAATTTAAGGATAGTTGGCTACAGCGATTTTAAAAGCACTCCGGTAGAAAATCAAAAGTTGGCACTGGAAAGGGCGACAAATGTGAAAAATATTTTGGTTAGACAAGGGATAAATGGCAACAGAATACAAGTTGCTTCTACTAAGGGTCGTCCCGAAGGTGTGGAGGCCAATCAACCGCTGTGGCTGAGCAGATTGGTAGTATTTGAGGTGATCAATTAAAATTGGGAATTGGGAATTGGGAATTGGTAATTGGTAATTGGGAATTGTTAATTGGGCATTTTCCCTAATGACTAATGACTACTGACTAATATCATGTCCGATCGATTAACCATAATATCCCGGTCGGGGCGGGTTTTTGAGATGGTCAATTATTGGCAGGTATTGTTGGTGAACCCGCCCCTACCTGATTGCGGGTAATCGACAGGATATGACTAATGACTACTGACTACTGACTACTGACTACTGACTAATGACTTCTTCCTCTTGAATTAATCGAACTCGCCCGGAGGTAAAGGCTTGTATTCGATCGCCCGCCAAACACACTAACAAGCGGCCGCATCCGTCAATGCCCGCTGCTTCTCCGCAGATGGTTTCCGAAGCAAGTTCGATCGCCACCGGGCAGCCAATCAACGCATCGCGGCGGCGCAATTCCGGCAAAAGTAGCGCTAAACCGGACTTGGAGGCTGGCTTGTCTGTGGTAGAAAACATATCGGCTAGTTCGAGTAAATAGTGCCGCAGTCGATCGAGCAAACACAGTTCATCCGGTACTGTACTAGCAATAGAATGCAAGCTTACCGCATTACCGAGATCCCTTTCATCCAATCCCGCAGCCGCGAAATCTACGCAGCGGTTGAGTCCAATTCCCACAACGGCGCGAGTTTTGCCCAAAGCATTGCCGGAAGTGGCTTCGCAGAGAATTCCGGCTAATTTGTGGCGATCGATCCAGACATCGTTTGGCCATTTCAGGCGCAGCATATCGCGACAGTCGGGAACCAAATCTTCGATCGCGTAAATCACAGCTAAACCCGCTGCTAAACTGAGTCCTGGCAACAGAGTGGGGTTGAGGTTTTCGAGGACAAAACTAACAGTCAAGACACCGCTTGGGGCGTGCCAGGTGCGCCCGTGTTGGCCGCGCCCGCTGGTTTGTCGCTTGGTAAATACTGCATCTCCGTGGTGGAGCCCGGCCGCGCGGCCGATCGCCCAACTGTTGGTACTTGGACAGGTATCCAACGAGTGTAGCCAGTGAGGGAGGTTTGGGCGATCGGGTTCTGGGCTTGCGGGCACGGGAGTTAAGGGCAATTCAGACAACGTTTGATTTGTAGTATTTGATATCTAAAAGCTGATTATCGCATTTTCCAGAAGTGCCACCTCGCGCGACGGCGAGAATTCAGAGAAATTGGAGTGTAGTACAGTTTCCGCATCAGATTTACCTTACGCCACAACATCTGTTTAGCCACCAAATCTCTTGATTTATAAGGATTTTGGGGGATTCATAGGGTTGGTTGGAGCGATCGACACCCCTTTAAAAAACCCAATTTCAAAAAAAGTTGTATTACCCCCTTGACAGTCTTGTAATACGCAACGTAGTATAAATGTATGGCGAAGGGGAAAGAGCTTCAAAGCCTTACCCCACGAGCAATATGAACCTTGAAAACAGAATAGGAAGTTAATCGTGTCACATAATTGTGGACATTGGCGGTGTAGACTCCGGCAACAATAGCCCGATCGGGTTGTAGTACGCGGAATCAACCGCCACCCCGTCCCAACTTGAGTAATTCAAGGACACAATATTGTTCATTTTCGCGGGGGTATAGCTCAACCGGTCAGAGCAGTCGCCTGTCGAGCGAAAGGTTGCGAGTTCAAGTCTCGTTACTCCCGTCAAAGTCCCGTAGGCAAAAGTCAAGCCGTCTCCCCCTCTGGCGTGAAGATTGCGAGTGCAAACCTCGTCGGGACTCCCAGGTTAGGTGGCTGAGTGGCTCAAAGCGTCGGTCTGCAAAACCGATTTTCGCGGGTTCAAATCCCGCCCTAACCTCTGTTCCCTATCAGAAATTAAAAATTAGAAATTAAAAGATTAAACTAACAGTCTTTTAATTGAAATTTTTAACTTTGAAAAAGAACGAAACGAAAGTGAAATTGCAGCGTAGCTTAATCGTAAAGCGCCAAGTTCATACCTTGGTCAATGCGGGTGCAAATCCCGCCGCTGCCACCAAAAGCAGGGATGGTGTAACTGGCAACACTCTGGTCTCCAAAACCAGCATTCTGAGTTCAAATCTCAGTTCCTGTGCCAATTTATAGTGCTGTAGGCAAATGGTTTAAGCCGCTTGGTTTTCACCCAAGTGATTGCGGGTTCAACTCCCGTCAGCACTTCTCGTGGGTCGTTGGCAGAATGGTTTTGCAGCCGCCTTTTAAGCGGATGGATCGAGGTTCAATTCCTCGACGACCTACCAAAATTTCTATCTTGGGTCGGCCCTCCTATTGGCGTGGGTAGCTGTCTGTAAAACAGTAGCTTAAAGCGTTGCTGGTTCAATTCCAGCCCGACCCATTTGTAACTGCATTTAATCCGCAGTTGCAATTTTGAGAACGTAGTGTAGCCGGATAACATATCAGTTAATAAAACTGAAGATTGAGGGTTCAAATCCCTCCGTTCTCGCTCGCTGAGGAGAGGTGGCCGAGTGGCTTAAGGCGCTTTCCTGCTAAGAAAGAGCGGTTTAACAGCCGTCGAGGGTTCAAATCCCTCCTTCTCCGTTTTCCCCCGATAGCTCAGTTGGTAGAGCGCTTGTCTGAAGAACAAGAGGTCGTCAGTTCGATACTGACTTGGGGGATTGCGTTGCCTTATAGCTCAATGGTAGAGCAAGCGGTTGTTAACCGCTAGGTTGTAGGTTCGAGTCCTACTGGGGCAGCCATTTTTTTAATTGCCGGGTAGACAAATTGCTAAAGTCGCCTATCTCTGAAATAGGAGTTTCTGTAGTTTCAAAGCCTACCCCGGCACCCAATTATTGGGAAGTCGCCTAATCGGTATGGCACCGCTCTTTGAAAGCGGCAAAATGCAGGTTCGATCCCTGCCTTCCCAGTTCTGCTATTACCCAAGCAGATCAATTACACTCCTGTAGCCCAATTGGCAGAGGCCGCAATTTCAAAAATTGTGTTGTGTGAGTTCAAATCTCACCAGGAGTACCAAATTTTTAACTAAGTTTCTACTTGCTCCTGTGGCGGAATTGGCAGACGCGGCAGACTTAAAATCTGTTTTATTTTGAGTGTGAGTTCGAGTCTCACTAGGAGCATGAACGGGATGTAATTCAGCGGCCAGAAGCCATGCTTTGGGAGCATGGAGTCGTTGGTTCAAATCCAACCATCCCGACTTTACCCCTGTGATGTAATTGGAAAACATCACTCGCTCAGAACGAGTGTTTTTTGCAGGTTCGAGGCCTGTCAGGGGTATGAGGTTTTATTCAATCTCAAATCTCAAATCTCAAATCTCAAATCGGTTTTGCCCCTGTAGCCCAATCGGTAGAGGCGCTAGATTTAGGATCTAGTTAGTGCTGGTTCGATGCCAGTCAGGGGTATTTGGTGACATCGCGGGTGAAGTAGCCTGGGTAGGCTTGGAGGTCTCATAAGCCTCTTAATAGCAGGTTCAACTCCTGCCCCCGCCACCAAAAATGCAGGTGTGATGTAATGGGCAACATGAGGTTCTTGTAAAGCTTTCTTGCGAGTTCAAATCTCGCCATCTGCTTGGCGTGCTGGTGTAGCTCAATTAGGCAGAGCAACTGATTTGTAATCAGTCGGTTGTAGGTTCAATTCCTATCACCAGCCCCACAATTGCGGATATGGTGTAACGGTAGCATTCGAGTCTTCCAAACTCTAGGCACGAGTTCGAGCCTCGTTATCCGCTTGGCTAAACGAGAGGTTTTTTCAATCCCAAATCTCAAATTTCCAATCCAAAATCGGTTTGTGGGTGTGATGTAAAGGCTAGCATCTGAGTATGCCATTCTCAGCGCATGGGTTCGAGTCCCATCATCCGCTTTTCTAGTCCTGAGCTTCGATGGTAGAGCGTTTGCCTTACAAGCAAGATGTTGCAGGTTCAAATCCTGTCAGGACTACCAATATGGGAGTGTAGCTCAATGGATAGAGCGCCGCGCTTCGGACGCGGATGTTGTGGGTTCAAGTCCTGCCACTCTCGTTGTTTTTACTTTAATTTAAGGAGGTTGATTCCATTGAATGGATAATTTTTTATATTAAGAGCGATCGCCCTTTGCGTGTCCCAATCTTTGGAGCCTACATACTTTAGTACGAGAGGAAAGGTAACGCTGTCAAATTCAGCGGGCGTTTGAGAACGAGGAGTGCATTGAACCCGGCAGGTTGGCTTAAAGGTAGCCATCCTTTAAAGAGTGTGTAGTAACTCATCGGCGGAGTCCCTCTAGTAACTGAGAAAACGCAATGCTCTGATAACTTGCACGGAAAGTGCGTGAAGCGCAGCTATCCCATAGGGAATCGCACAAATCAACAAAAAATACGGGAGTGTAACTCAACTGGATAGAGTGTCGAGCTTCTACCTCGAATGTTGTGGGTTCGAGTCCTACCGCTCCTGCTCCCTGGGGTTCGTAGCTTAATTGGTAAAGCATCTAACTGGCTGTTAGAAAGATATCGGTTCAAATCCGATCGCAATCCACCACACCAATTTTAGATTTTAGATTTTAGATTTACTCCACAGGTGAATCTTTTACGCGGGGTCATAGCTCAATTGGTAGAGCGCTTGCTTTGCACGCAAGAGGCCAGGAGTTCGATTCTTTTTGACTCCACTTGTGGTGTCTGAAGTCGCTTTTAGATTTTAGATTTTAGATTTTAGATTTACTCGACAGGTGAATCTTTTACCCGGGGTCATAGCTCAATTGGTAGAGCGCTTGCTTTGCACGCAAGAGGTTAGGAGTTCGATTCTCCTTGATTCCACTGCGGTGTCTGAAGCCAAAGCGGTCGCGGCGCTGGTTTGTGGAACCAGTAATAGCGGGTTCAATCCCCGTCAGACACCCCTTGGAAGATGCCGCTAAATGGTTGGCAACCAGTCTTGAAAACTGGGGTACAGGTAACTGTAAGGGTTCGATTCCTTCATCTTCCTTTTAACCACCGGAAGTCGAAAAGCGAGACACCGTGCTGATAACGCGGGGATAGGAGGGGCAGTACCTCCTCGGTGGATTTCTTATGATTTTATATAAATTATGGAGGATGAGGGTTAATTATTTTCACGAGATTTACTATCATACAGCGAGCAAAATTATGGGGAGGTCGCCTAAGTGGAATGGCACCGTAAAAACTTTGGAAAAGCGGCTCCCAAAAGGACGATCGGGTTTGTTGAGTAGGGTAAAAAGTTGCTTGGCGATGTTCCCTGAAAATGCAAACTGGCAGCGGGTTGCGGAGGCACTGAAAGGAATTAACAGTCCGAGATGGGGGCAGTTCTCATCTGCTTGCGGGTAGTAAGGAAGCGCGTTTCCTGAAAGTTGCTGCCGATCGATGCGGGTTCGAGTCCCGTCCTCTCCATTCAAGGTTCAAGTCCAAATCGAAGAGTTTCAACCCGTGCCCTAACAGTTAAAGCATACATACTCGGCTGTTAACCGATTAAAACCAATGCTTTACGCACTTGCACGGGTTGAACCTCAGAACCTCAGTTGTTCTTGAGGTCTAAATCGCGATCGTAGCTGCCGATCGGCCGCAGTCTGGTCATCAACTGCTTCAGCAAGAAGCCGTTGCTGTTCCAAGCGGTATAAGGAGTAGCCCCTTGTCCCTTCAGGCACAAGGTTTGTCGGGCTTTGTTGTAGCAGATATTTGCCAGCAGGCTGACGACTGACACTAAGCCGAGTTCATCGACAAGGGCTTCGAGTTCATCTTGGGTCACAAGCACACCTCCAGGGTTGACTATTTTCCTGAAGGATAGCACAATGGGGAAAGAGAGGGTACTAAATGGGGCTAGTCAGGGGTAAGTTTATCGTCAATCAGCTTATATTCGTTGATAGTTGCCAGGAGCATCAGTTTAGACATGGATATTCCTGACTCGTCAGACAGCTTCTTCAGCTTTTGATGGATTCGGTTGGGCATTGTAACTTTTATGGTTTTGGAACCTTCCTCTTGTTCAGGCATTAGCAGCAGTCATATTTAGTTGACACCAGCTTATCTCCTTTTGAGTACCGATCGCACCTTGCTGCGATCGTCTGTAGGGATGCGGGCGCAGCGCGATAAAATGGCTGCTGCTGCGAAACAGTCCGCTAACAAATAAAAAGGTCGAGCGCAAATCTCTAACCAAAGGAGCGATCGGATCTATGAGTTACATTCCGAAGCACGCAGTCACCAAACAACTTAATAAAAAAGGTGAAATATGCGAAAATTAAAATAGTATGTTATACTATTCGAGATGCGGGAGTATAGCTCAGTTGGTTAGAGCAGGTGACTCTTAATCTCAAGGTCGAAGGTTCAAGTCCTTCTACTCCCATCCCCAATAACCTACTATTCACAAGGCTTTGAGGCTTTAAACTGTCTGTAGTATGTCGTTCTTCGCCCATTTGGCGCTCACGAGTGCAGTCAAGTGCTGTAGCGGTTCGATGCGTCGGGGTGTTTGCGTTGTCGGATTTTTAATGCCGATCGACCGCTCGGCTCATCCGATCGATAAAAGTGCGATCGCCCAAGCTATTTTTAAACTGAATAACAACAGGAAATGGTGATTAGCTATGATGGCCAATCTCTCGGCGCGCTGCTATGCGGGCGATCGCGATTTAGATGCGATCGCCAATTTAATCAATACTTGCGAAGAAGTCGATCGGCTCGATGAAGGCACTTCCATCTCGGAACTACAACAAGAATTTAACGAACCTTCCCTAGATGTAGCGCGCGATATCTGCCTTTGGGAAGATGCGGAGGGAAAATTAATCGGTTTTGCTCAGTTGTCAGTTTCTGAGCCTGGGGAAGTAATTGACGGTTGGCTGTCGTTTCGGGTCCGCCCCGACGCGCGATCGGGCGACGTGGAAGCAGCCGCGATCGCCTGGGGTGAAGTGCGGATGCGCGAGGTGTCTACGATGCGGAGCGCGCCCGTGAAGCTGCGATCTTGGGCTCGCGCTGAGGATTGCGATCGCATTTCTGTGCTCGCAAGTTGCGGTTTCAGGGCCGATCGCTATTTTTTCCGCATGGCGCGATCGCTCTGTGAACAAATCCCAGAACCGCAATTTCCCGAAGGTTTCTTGCTGCGTCAAGTCTCCTGCGAACAGGATGCGGAAGCTTGGGTAGAAATGTTCAACCAGTCGTTTATCGACCACTGGAACCACCACGATTTTACAGTAGAGAAATCCAATTACTATTCAACTCTACCCAATTATAGAAACGAGCTAGATTCGATCGCTGTTGCAGCAGACGGCACTTTTGCCGCTTTTTGCTACTGCGAAATTAACCCCGATGAAAACGATCGCACCGGCAGAAACGAAGGCTGGATTTGTGTTCTCGGTACGCGGCGCGGCTTCCGCAAAATTGGATTGGGACGAGCAATGTTGCTGGCTGGTTTGCATCGACTCAAAGCTGCCGGTGTCGAGACTGCTATTCTCGGCGTCGATGCTGAAAATTCCTGCGGTGCGCTGCGGCTTTACGAATCAGTAGGCTTTCACAATATTCGCAAGAGCATTTCTTATGTTAAGGATATTTAATTGATAGGGACTTACTCACATCTTGCACCATCCTCACGAACAGGCAAGATGCCTGTTCCACAAGAAAATTCACTCTTTGTGGAACAGGCATCTTGCCTATTCATAAAAAGCTTATTGAGAATGGTGCAATATCTCAGGACTTACGCACTCCGACCCAAGAAACCCGGTTTTTTACCGGATATGCGGGTAGCAACGAAATATTTTCGTGAAAAAACCCGGTTTCTCGCCACTCGTGTAAGTTTTATCTAAAAAACTTTTGCTACCCCCTTGACACCTGTGTAGCACAAATGTAGTATATAAATATGGAAAGCGCAGGACAAGCAAAAACCTGTATTTTTCGTGCAAATTCTGAACCTTGACAACTAAATATTGCTCAAAATTTCAAGGAACATCAATTTGAAAGTCTTGTAACATAGACTCGATTGTCATGTTGTTACTTTATACGAGACTGTTCGGTTACAAACTGACTCTGTTCGAGTCAGATATTGTACGAAATCAGTCTAATTTCAACGAATTTGATGCGGATTCAGAACAGACAAGTTCAGCCAGATTTCAATCAACCAAAAAGGCTGATAAAATCCGCAGAATCAAACAAGCTTATCATTTAGAACGGCGCTTCTTTCAGTAAAGATTATCAGATTTCGTGAATCTTTACCGATACTGGCAATTTGCTAAGTCTCACAAAAAGCCAAAGTCGAGAGCAGATAAGCTACTAATCCCAAATCCAAAATTGCTCTAGGAGGTATCGGTAATGGTTCACATTCGTTTTGAAGGACGTTCCTACGATCTGGCGGAAAACCAACTGGGTATCACGGCAGGAATGAGCGACAAGGCTATTAAGGAACGTCTGGCAAATCATTTTGATGTCAAAGGCGATCGCTTCGAGTCTTACGTTCTGGATCGCCGTCCCAGCGGCGATTTAATTGTCCGCCCAGAAGCTGTTTACGGCTAGAAATTCACTTAAAGCACGTATTAGGCAGCGCACCCCAACAAAAGAAGCTTACAAACTGGATACGTTCGACTTAAAATCGAATTGTAGGTTCAATTCCTACTTGCCGCGAGGCTAAAGCTTCTCTGACTTGTGCGCTGCCTTTTATAGCTGAATTTTTTATATCTATCCGGCGCTTAAAAGTTCCACTTCGCGCCCCAACAAAGGAAGCCTACATACTAGCTCATTGGTAGAGCATTTCTCTTAAAAAGAAACGGTCGCGGGTTCAACTCCTGCGTATGTGCCAACGGCTTTCTTGACTTGCGCGAAGTGACCGTTTAGGCGCTATAAACTCTTGTTGTTAATTCAGGATAATAATTAAGTAATCCTGTTTATATTGAAGACTTCCGTCCTCAAAAATAAATTGGGTATTAGCCATGAGAAAAAGACTGGCAATTTACCGATCAGCCAAGGAGATAGACAGTCTCATTCATGCCTTCCAAGAAGGCAACCTGTCGCGAAGTCAATGGACGCACAAAGCACATTTAACCGTTGCCCTGTGGTATCTGTGTTATGACTCGGAGCAAGAAGCGATAAATGCGATTCGCAATGGCATTAAACGTTACAACTCGGTTCAAGGAATTGAAACCACAAAAAACAGTGGATATCACGAAACGCTAACGCTGTTTTGGGTGCGAATTATTCGCCGATATCTCGCCGATGAAAGCCAAAATAGCTCGATCGTACATTTGGCTAACGGTTTGATTGCCAAATATGCCGATTCCCTACAAGATAGCTCCGCTTCACGCACTTTACCATTTCGCTACTACACGCGCGATCGGTTGATGTCTTCGGAAGCTCGAACTAGCTGGGTTGAACCTGATTTAAAGTCACTAGACTCCGAAATAGTCCGCCAGGGATTTCAATCCCTGTCTAATAGCTAAAGTCCTCTAAAGAGGACTTTAGCTATTTGTTTTTGTTGGTTTTTAATCACAGAAAATACATTTTTAAACACGCATTTCAGTCCTCTTAAGAGGACTTAATCTTTGAGCCAGGGATTTCAATCCCTGGCGGACTAAGGGAATAGGTGCAAAATATTAGGTGACAGCAATGAATATGAATGCAGCAGAACGGGATTTACGTGTGGAAATGCTCAACAGTCTGCTCACAACTCCTCACCGTCAACTGGAAAAGGTGGCAGAAATTCACAAGTTAATTATCGAATTAGACCCCATTTTTTATGGTCATTTAGCAGTGTGGTATCAACGTCACGGCGACGTGCGAGATCACAAGGAAGTTTTTGCCGGAAATTTGCTGACTTCGGCGCTGACGGAACACCGAGATGCCGGTTTTATGATGCTGCAAGAGTTCCCTCCCTACGAGGTTTCGCGGATTGTGGACTTTATGAAGCGGCACCAGAACAAGGTGCCCCGCAGCGCGCGCACTGCTGTTACTCGCTATCTGAAATCGCGGGAAAAGAATGCACAGTTTTTCGATCGCGCCGCCATCCGCAACCGCAAGGCGATGAAGCATTTGTACGCAACGCTGCACGTCAAGCCGAGCGATCGCGCTAATGCTATCCTGTTTAAAGACAATCCGCCGGAAGACTCTCTGGCATTCGTTTTGAAGCAGTTAGCAAAGGCGGCGACACCTGCGGAACAGGCGAATTTGATTGTTGAGTACAAGATTCCGTATACGATCGCAGTTGGTGCGATCAGACAGCTAACGCCCACGGTTTTGGCTGCGCTGATTAACTCGATGTCGCCGCAGGAAGTCATCAACAATTTGAAATCGATTCAGTCGCGGGGCGCGATGGATCACGCGGAAGTCAAGCAGTTGATTGACTCGAAGCTGGATGAAGCCGCAAAGTGCGATCGGGTTTCTGCTTACAAAGCGAGTGTGGCGGGCGCGGGCACAAACTTCGACGCAGCAACGGCGGCGAAGCTGGAAGCGGTGACAAACGAACAGGTGAAGAAGCGCGGCAAGATTGCGAAAGCAACCGGTTTGTTGATTGACAAGTCTGGTTCGATGGAAAGTGCGATCGAAATCGGTAAGCGTCTAGCTGCCTTGATTTCCGGCATTTCCGACGCTGCACTGTTTGTCTACGCCTTTGACACGATGCCGTATCCAGTGCAAGCAAACGGCAGCGAATTGACAGACTGGGAACGCGCTTTCAAGCACATCCACGCTGGCGGTGGCACAAGTTGCGGTTGCGCGGTGGAAGCAATGCGAATTAAGAAGCAAGTTGTCGATCAATTTATCCTCGTAACAGATGAAGGCGAAAACTCTTCACCTTACTTCGTGGATTCTTACCCGAATTACTGCCGCAGTTTGGGAGTAATTCCTGATGTTCTGATTGTGCGAGTTGGTGATTGGTGCGAAGATGTTGAGAAGCACTTAAAGGACAAACAAGTATCGGTGGAAACCTTTACGTTTTCCGGTGATTACTACTCCTTGCCGAATTTAGTGCCGATGTTGAGCCGTCCTTCGCGGCTGGAATTGTTGATGGAAATTATGGATACGTCGCTGCCTGTGAGGGATGATAAATAAGATGTAGGGTGCGTACTCCGCACCTTACTTATTATATAGTTACAATTGACCAAAATCGGAAGGACAAGACGCTATGAAACTAGCTGAAGCTTTAATTTTAAGAGCTGACTGTCAAAAAAGAATGGAACAACTGCGAGCCAGATTGATAAGAAGTGCTAAAGTACAGGAAGGAGAAGAACCTCCAGAAAATCCCCAAGCACTAATTAGCGAATTAGATGCAGGGGTGCAAGAACTGGAAGACTTAATTAAGAAAATTAACAAGACTAATTCGCTGACAACTCTGGAAGATGGAGTGACTTTATCGGATGCTTTAGCTAACAGAGATGCTCTCGCGCTTAAGCGCGGCATTTACAATTCTTTAGTTGACGCAAGCGCTTTGAGGCAAGACCGCTATACTCGATCTGAAGTCAAATTTTTTAGTACGATCGACGTTGGTGAAGTGCAAACGCAAATCGATCGAATGTCTAGACAGTATCGGGAGTTAGATACTAAAATACAGCAAGCAAACTGGAATACTGAACTTATCGATTGAGCAAGTTGGTAGCCAATGCAATAGAAGCGAGCACAACCCCCAACAGGGTTAAGTTGGACGGTACGGTTGAGAGGCCATAACCAAGCGGGTTCAAACCCCGTATCACAAATCAAGCCTTGATTGTTACAAACGTACAGGGCATTGTTAAAGTTACTACCGCGTGCTGGTCTATTGATATTGGTGAGGGTGGGTTAGGGATTTCTTGCTCAATTGCAAAAAATATTTGGAATTCCAGAAAGCTGTGAGGCTGTTAAAATTTCGATTTTTTTCATCCTCAACCGAAACCGTTTTCCCTATTTTAAATTATTCTGTAGTTTGAGCGATAATTTCTTGTAATTCTGGATTAGCGATGGAGGAGACTAACTGGGAATCCGCACCAGCCAAAGCAGCGCGCAACTTTTCCGAAGTCAGTGCGGGATATTTCTCTAACACTTGCTGTTGTGTCCATCCTGCCGCAAAGAGCCCCAGCAAAAATTCTACAGATAATCGAGTTTCTGGCGCTGCTGGTTGACTTGTTGAAGCTTTCGGGTTTGCATTAATGAGCTTTCGCCAGTCCATTGTTTTACTTAAACGATTGGGGAAGATTCCGCCGATTATACTGCATTTGGACACAGTAGAAACACGGGGATCGTTGACTGACTTTGTAACAGTGCCACCGCAGGTGATACCATTTTAGATTTTAGATTTTAAATTTTAGATTGGGAATCACTGATGAATTAAGGGTTTGAAGCTTGGCGAGAGTCAGATTTTTATTGAACTGGTGTTATTTCCCGATTTTGCGATTAAATTGTTATTACGATCGCAGTACAGCACTTTCTTATAGACTAGAGTAATGGGGTAGCGACGGGGCGATCGCCCTTTTTCGTTTTGTCCGTTTCAATACCAAACCGCGTTAGCGTTAGCGAAGCGATCCGAAGGAAAGCCCGCCCCTACGGGGGCTACGCCAACGAAGAGGATCACGCTAAATCTCAACCCACTGTGCAACCCACTGTCTAACGAACTGTGCAACTCACTGTGCAACCCACAATACAACTACTTTAACTTCTTAAAACTATGGGAAAAAAGTCGAAAGCCAAAAAATCCCAGGTCAAAAAATCCAGTTTGCTCTGCCAGCGACTCCAAGAAGCTCTCGATCGAGGCAGTAAAGTTTGGATTAAAACAAATAATAGCAGTTTCGGCGGCATCCCGATTAATTTGTTCGGGGAGTTTGCAGAACTTTTGGTGATAGTTCCTCCTAACGAACAGGCGGAAAATATCGATGCTTACGGACAAGTTACGTGGCTGATTCGACTCTCTGATATTATTGCACTTGCTTACCCTACTGAATACTGGTCTAAAGATAGATTAGAAAGTTTGCTGCCACCTGATGCAGTTACTTCCGAAGTAGGAGATTAACTGCGTAGGGTGTGCATTGCGTACCCTAATTTTAGCTGAGTTGTATTTGGTATGGTGTGCATTGCACACCATACATTTACTATTTTTTAAGCTGTTTTAGCAGCCAACATATACACCTGTTCCACCGATTTTTATCAGTTTAATTAGTTGTTGCAAGCTGAAAGCTGCACTTTACAGTTACCGCCATCTAGTTCGCTGCAACCTGCAAGAGCTTGAGCTTCTGCTGCGGCTTGATCGTCGCCCCAGCCCGCACCAGCTCCTCCTTTGCCTACTGCGATCGCTCCACAATTATTACTATTAGATGTCAGGGGTTCGCAGTCGTTCGCACCTCCGCTTTGTTCATTGCAGACGGCTACTGCTGCGTTTAGTGCTTCTTTCTCCGTAGCATGATCCCAGCTAATACCAGTGGCGTCAGAAGTCGGAGAATAAGCAGTAGCTCCATAGGTATCCTGAGCTTTAGCTACCTGGACTGAGCCAAAAAGAGGAAGTGTCAAAGCTGTGACTACAACCCACTTAGAAAAAAGCTTTTGCAGCATATTTACTTAAGATATTTACAAGGTTAAGTTGCGAGGTTCGCTCAATATTAGATTAGGAAATTAATTCCTGTCAATAGTGTTGAGTAATCTTTATATTTTCTTAAACTAAGAGTTTCTTCGGTAACAAAAAGTAAGATGAAGGAGGTCAATTCAGTGGCAGATATTCGCAAAATCCTCAGCCAACTTGCGGCCAAAGAAGGGCACTTACTCGATACGCAATTCCTGGCTCCTTGCCTACCCGGGGGGAGCGTGCGGACAAGGGTTAGCTCAATGGTTTATACTTTTCAACCGCAGCCACGCAACTTTGAAGGATGGGCTATTTTTGCGCCAGTAAATGAGAAAATTGCTGCGGTAATTGAGGAGCCGAGTTTGCCGCAAGTGGCAGAGTATTTGCAACTCCTCCTCCCCGTTCGCTTGCACTTGGTTTGCCTGCTGCAAGGGCAAACGTGGCTGGCTTATCCTGTTAACGAATCGGATGCTAAACAGCGCACGGGTGTTGCGAAACCCGTACCAGTGCATTTAGTAACAGAAGGTTCGCAGTTTGAGCCGATTGTTGCGCGCTGGGATGGTCATTGTTTGTGGTTTGAAGAGATTGACAGGCGCGCCGATCCACTGCCCTCTGAGGAGTTAAAAGCAGCTTTAAAAAAGTTGATTTTCCCTCAAGAAGTTCGTTTTAAAGGGATGACACCGGAAATGCGAACTGTTTACGAATTGGTGTCCCGAAATATTAAAGATTTATATCCAAAAGTGCGGGAAGAAAAGCGCTTGCAGCGAGCGTTGAAAATGGGCGGCGGTGAATTGCGGGATTTTTTTGATCGCGAAAATTATTGGCTGGTTGAATGGACTAGCGGAACCGGAGAACATCACACTTCTGCGATCGCCAAAAATGACTTGACAGTTATGAGTGCGGGGATTTGTCTCAGCGGATTGGACAAAGACTTCGACTTGCATTCATTGGTTGGAGTCGTCGAAAATCGCTAATTCTTGATTACCATGAGTATATTTTTTCACGAACAACTTTACAGAAGTGCCGCAGTGATGTCGCTGATCAAAAATTTCCCGGTAACGGTGTGTGGCGCGGGCGCTTTGGGTGCGAATATTACAGAAAGTCTGGCGCGATCGGGCTTTTGTCAGTTAAAAGTCATCGATCGCGATCGCATCGAGGAACGCAACCTTTCCACTCAACCCTATTATCGATCGGACATCGGCGCATTCAAAGCCAAAATTCTCGCCAACAACCTCTACCGCGCTTTGGGAGTCAGCATTGAGGCGCACTCAAAAGAATTGACACCCGCAAATGCCGATCGGCTGCTGGCCAATAGCGCCACAGTCATCGATACTTTTGATAACAGTGTCGGGCGACAAGCAGTCAAGGATTACTGTGCGAGTGCCTCCCTTCCCTGCGTGCACGTCGGATTAGCTGCCGATTACTCCGAAATAATTTGGAACCAAGACTATCGGGTTCCTTCAGCGGCGAATGATGACGTTTGCGATTACCCGCTGGCGCGAAACTTGGTAATGCTGACGGTTGCAGTTGCCTGCGAAGTAATTGTTACCTTTGCTGCTACCAAACAGCAACAAAATTTAACTTGCACGATCGGAGATTTTGCAGTAAAGCCACTTATATTGTAGAATGTCGGTTGACTGTTGCCAGAAACCTGGTCAATCCAGATTGGATGCCCCCATCCTATAAACCCGGTTTCTCACCCTCTAACAATCGTCAAACTTGCAAAAAACGCTTGAGAAAATTAACAGGGAAAGTATGTCCGAACAAGTTTGTACTGGTACTATTTCACTAGAATGCAAGCCAAAACCGCCCCCTCCCCCGCCTCCGCCTCCGCCTAAGCCTAAGCCTTCGCAGCCGACTTTTTATTATTTAGTAGCAGTTCTGGGCTTATTAGTTTTGACTGGCGCCAATGCAGCAAACTATACAGCGGGCAGCACAATTTGCCCCACTAATGATTGCCACGAACCCGAAGTCAGACACCACAAAAGGATTTTAAAACACGGATCGAGAGGGGCAGATGTGAAGAAACTGCAAAAGTTGTTGAACGCGCGGGGCTTGTCCCCACACCCGATCGCAATTGATGGCGTGTTCGGGCCGACAACTCTCACAGCAGTGAAGAAATTTCAGCGGCAATCTCATATTCCTGTAGACGGAGTTGTGGGAGGCAAAACTTGGGACAGACTGTTTGCTAATTCGTAAATTTAAGCACCCGACAGCAAAGGTTCCTAAGTCATCATTGCTAATCATTAATCGCTGCGGTTTGTAGTTGGACAGATAGCGCATTTTGTGCAACTACAGACACAGAAGCTTTAATCAACAATCAATCGCATACTAGATTGCTAATGAATGAAGTTTTAGATTTTTGGTTCGGTCGATCGCACTCTCCTGAGTTTGGCAAAGTCCACAAGAAATGGTTTGAAAAAAATGCGGATTTTGATGCAGAAGTGCGATCGCGCTTTCTGCCACAATACGAACTAGCCGCCTCCGGTAAACTCGACTCATGGCACGATTCCCCCGACAACTTCCTAGCATTAATTCTACTGTTAGATCAATTTCCGCGTAATATGTTTCGCGGAACGCCCCAAGCATTCGCCACAGACAACAAAGCTTTAGCCACCGCCGAATATGCTGTTAATCATAACTTCGATCGCGAATTGCTAACTGTACAAAAATTATTTGTTTATCTCCCTTTTCAACACAGCGAAAACTTAGAAAACCAGCAAAAATCCGTGGAACTATTTCGCCAACTCAGCGGCGAACCTGACAGCGATTCATTCATTGAATACGCGATGCAGCATTTAGAAATAATCCAGCGTTTTGGGAGATTTCCCCACCGCAATCAAATTCTCGGACGCGAAACAACCCCGGAAGAAGCAGAGTTTCTGAGACAACCCGGTTCGGGATTTTAAAGCGCGATCGCCACATTTTTAGGTTATTTGCTGTACAGACTTAAAAATACTATAGTTAAGAGGAATACCCACTAATTTTACAGCAAAAAGCAGGGATTACAATTGATATAAAAAATAGCGCTTTTCGGCTAACATTTAAAATTTCCAATCAAATCGGCTACTAAAATTATCAATATGTGTTTCAAACACCAAGAATATATAGATAAGCTTTCAACTCTATGCCCGCCACAGGACTATGAACCTAAAGAAATGCTGGCTTTTAGATTTGTATTTGAACCCAATGATGAACGATCTATTAATAACTTTAAACCAGTGCTGATAATAACTCCGCAGCGCAACTTACAACCAGCAACTGAAGCAACCAGATGTCAAGGTTATGCGCTATCATTATTTGATACCAGGGAAAATGCCGAAAAACGTTATTTAAAACTAACAAAAAAAAGAAAAAAACTGCGCGATTCTCTGGGGACTCACATAGCAGCAGGATCGATCGACAAGACAGATGGAGTTGTCTCCAAAATAGATGATAACGGTCACTTGAGCCTACATGAATTTGCTACTGCTGATTTAGCAGCAAAATTTGTAATAACATCTTGTTTATTGTAAGGTACAAAAAAATGGAACAATTAATAGGATTTAAACTAAGTAAGTTTCCTCTAACTCTCAGAAGCATAGTCACTTTAGAGTATTTCGACGGCCCCCTGCTATCGCTTTTTGAGAATGAATACGGCGATAGCTATCTTTATTCTTGGTGCGATGTAGATAATTTGTACAATCGCTGGTTGGTTTTCAGAGTTGCACAACTAACTCTCAAGCTTTACATAGAGGGACAAGTTTCATTGCACGAGTTAATTGTAAATCCTGTTGACGGATTTCTATATTCATTAGATATAGACAATGATTTACAGGTGAAAAATACTTATTTAATCCTGCCTGAAAATTTACCGGCAATCTACTTGCCAGAAACAGATTCCTATTACGAACTGTCTGATTTAAATCGCGAAACTGCGGAAGAAGATAGGTTATTAATTTTTCAAAAAATTTCCGGCGAATCTCAACTTAGCAAGGTTTGAATCTGACTAAAAAACCAGATGCCCGACTTCTTGAAAAAGTCGGTATCGAATAGATCGCCCAATCCTCAGCCGCGATACTGCACCCGATAAATCCGGTTGTTCGCTTCCTCAGTAAATAGCAAACTCCCGTCAGGTAAAACCAGCAAACCAACCGGCCGCCCCCAAGTTTTCGGGCCCGACGGATCTGTGAGAAAACCAGTCAGAAAATCCTCATAATAACCTTGAGGGCGTCCGTTCGCCGCATTAAAAGGTACAAACACGATTTTATAACCAGTTCCAGCGTTGCGATTCCAACTGCCGCGAAACGCCACAAACGCCCCATTTAGGAATCTTTTGGGAAACGTTTTGCCGTCGTAAAACTGAAGCCCCAAAGCCGCCGAGTGCGCCTGAAACAGCACGTCCGGCATTAATGTTTTAGCCGCTAAATCAGGTCGATCGCTATTGCCATTTCTAGCGTGGCGCGGGTCGAGCAAATTCGGCTTAAAATAAGTGTAAGGCCAGCCGTAAAACTCGCCTTGACGAATTCTTGTCAAGTAATCCGGCACCAAATCATCTCCCAAACCGTCGCGTTCGTTGACTGTCGTGTAGAGTTGATTGGTTTTTGGGTGAAAATCCAATCCCACCGGATTTCGCAAACCCGAAGCAAAAATTTGCTGGTTCTTGCCGTCCAAATTCATCACTTGAACAGACGCCCTCGGCAGCGGTTCGACATCGGCATTAGACTGCGATCCAACTGAGACGAAAAGCTTGCTCTTGTCGGGGGAAACGACAACATTTCGCGTCCAGTGTTGGTTGTAGCCACCGCCCGGTAAATCGGCAATTTTTTGACCAGTACCGGTCAATTGTTCCTGCCCTTTTGTGTAGGGAAATCGTCGAACTTCATCGGTATTTCCGAGGAAAAAATAGCGATCGGCAAAAGCCATACCAAAGGGAATATTTAACCCGTTTTGGGCACTGGCAAAAGTCTTGCGAACCTCAGCAACCCCGTCGCCGTTGGCATCTCGCAACAGCGTAATCCGATTCTGCCGGGTTTCTGTTACCAAAACATCGCCTGTCGGGGTCAAAGCCAGCCATCGGGGAGCGTCTAAATTGTCAGCAAAAACGTTGACGACAAAGCCAGGAGGCACTCGCAGCACTGGCGATGCGGGAATCGGTATTACTTGAGGAGGTTTTGAGGCGCTTTCGCTGGCTCCTGGCTGCGGCAAAGAAGTTGCAACAATGCGGATGGGCTGCGGCGAAAGCGGTTTGGTCGGTATAATTTGATTTGTCCCAACATTTGTCAGGGGTGCACGGGAGGGAATTTGGGACACGGGGCCGTTGTCGCCCACAGCAGGGGCGATCGCATCTGTAGCTCGATCGCACGCAATCATCGGCAACAGCAGAATTAGCAGCAAGAAACGCAGGTAATACATAGCAGCGATTTCTCAATAATTGCTGGACAATTCTATTATTCTAACTGCTATTAAACAGCGAAGCCACCGCGCACGCGGTGACTTAATTGCGCTAACTCATACCAGTTGCAACAAAAGAATGCAAGTGTAGGCCCGTACTCCAAACCTTGAGCTTCATCAGTCAATCGATTTTAGATTTCAGATTTTAGATTTTAGATTGAAGAAAGCGACCCCACTGATAAATCCGGGGGCTGGCGATTTGGATTCGAGCTTTTTTCTCGCTCCCCGAATGAATCACGCGGCTGGTGACCACATTGCTTTTGGTCATTCCCATCGAAAATCAAAAATCAAAAATCGAAAATGGTATAACCTAGCTCTACCAAAGTCCTCTCACAGGAGCCGGAGCCGGACGGGGAGCCGGAATTGGACGGGGAGCCGGAATCGGAGCCGGAGCCGGAGCCGGACGAGGAGCCGGACGCGGTGGCGGTTCTGGAGCCGGACGCGGTGCCGGTGCTGGGGTTGCGGGACGAGCAACCGTTGTGGCTACCACCTTATAATCGGGGATCACGGCGATATTTTGTATCTGAGAGCCGGCGACGGTGGCTCTGACTTTCATTCCCGGTACCAGGCCAATAATTCTCAGGACGCATCTTTGAATCCTGAGAGTCCTGTACGGCGCGTTTTCTTCGCGAATTGTTACTACATCGCCGACAATACTTTTGACAAAACCGGTAATGGTTCTAGTGTTTGCTGTTGTGGTGGTCTGCGTTTGGGCTATTTGAGTTGCAGGGTTAGCCATCGCAGGATGTACTGAGACCGCCGAAATTACCACCGACAGTGTTGCACCTGTCAATAATTTGATGTTCTGAAGACGCATTGAAACCTCACATTAACTGCTATTCAGGGTCGGGTTTGCTTCCGCTGCACGAAAGTCCCAACCTCTATACCTAATCCAGTTTAATCCCCAGAGTAGGAAATTTATGACAATCTCAAAAAAAGATTATCGAACAAGTATTGAAAGACTAAAGTTTACATCATAAGTTCCCGATTTACAACAAGTTCAGCGGTTTGCATCTCTAGAGTGTTGACGTGATATATTTAGTTTATTCGATCGACCTTAGCAGTTTTTTTCCGCCAACCTAACTGTTGCTGGGGGTAACTCTACCCAAAGACAGATTGTGCTTGCCGGATACAGCAGCGCCATAGTTTGAATACTTAATCGCCAGTCGGTCATGGCTAAAAAATCAAATTAGTTGGAGGTAGAATTTAATCATGTTCTTGGAATATTTACGCATAAACCGGGTTTTCTCACGACCTTCTATTGCGTAATTCCACTGAGCCTCTTATAAAAACCCTGTGGTTTTAGTATTATTGCCTAAGCTTTGTGTTGAGTTACAAGTTATCAGTGGTGAAATTTTACCTAAAAACTGTGCAGCGTAGTTGCCGTCAAAAACCCATCTCAAAATTTTGTGACAGGTGCGGTTGGCGGATAATTAGATAAAAACTTTGTAGGAACTGCTGGTTAGGAGTTTAGCGAACAAAAAATGGTGAACAGCAAATTTTTATTTAATAAGCTAGTTGTGCTGAGCTTGAGTGCAGCCGCGCTGTCGGTCGCCCTACAGCAGCCAGTGGCAGCCGCTACTTCAAGTAATAGCGAACTCGCAGCGCAGCGGCCCACATCCGAGACACAATTGCCGAATATCGAGACCCCAGAACTGCCGCCCTTGGGAGAACCATTTCTTTATATTCCCCAGGAACAAAAGCCTGCGGTAAATCCTATTGAGGAAGTGCATTTAGTGCTCAAATTGCGAGAACGCCGCGTCTATGTTTACCGACAAAATAAGGTGCAAACCAGTTTCCCGGTTGCTGTTGGAAAAGGCGGCTGGGAAACTCCTACAGGCAATTTTAAAGTTATGCAAATGATCAAAGATCCAGTTTGGCAAAATCCTTGGACAGGAGAACTTATTCCTGCTGGGCCCGATAATCCTTTAGGGAGTAGGTGGATGGGGTTTTGGACGGATGGCAAGAATGTGATTGGTTTTCATGGTACTCCGAATCCAGAGTCGATTGGGGGGGCGGCTTCTCACGGCTGCGTCAGAATGTTTGATAAAGACGCACAGGCTTTATTTGAGAAAGTCGCAGTTGGCACACCGGTGATAGTTGAGCATTAATTATTTGGAGGTTGGGGTGCATAAAAATATTCCGGAACAGGCATATTGCCTGTTCCACAAAAACTTAAATTTGGTTGTGGGGAGTAGGGGTTGGGTATCCTGCCCGCCCATGAAAGACTTATTGATAATGCAGCTATTGGGTGAGTTAAAACTTACATTTTGCACCCCTCTCAGCAACAGGCAAGATGCCTGTTCCACAAAGAGTTAAATAGATTGCTGATATTTTTCCAGCAACTCCGGGATGTAATCGTACCCATCAACACCGATCGCAGGAATGATATTCGCTCGACTTTTAGCCAAAGATTGTTTAAAAGATTCCGCCCCCATTTGACCCCGCAAAATTGTCAACAAACCAGCCGATTGACGCCACTCCATCGCACCAATTTGCTCCAAAGTATACATCCCCAAACTGCCTGCAAATATCGCTTTTTCTAGTGAGTTGATTCTGTAATAAGCTTGAGCCAAGTAAGCCAAATTCAGACCTTGCAAATATAAATCCCCTGAGAATTGAGCCGCTTGCCAACCTTTGAGCAAATATTCGATCGCGCCTTCAGCATTTTCCAGGGCGATTTTAGCAATACCGAGACTGCTGGAACAAAAAGCTTGACTTTGGCGATCGCCCAATTTTTCCGATAGCAACAAACCTTGTTCTAAATAGCCGATCGCACTCTCGTAAACCTCCGGTTCCACCTCCTCCAACTGCCGCGCTTGAAACACTTCACTGTAACCCAAATTAGCCAGAGCATTTGCCTCGCCTTGTCGCTCTCCCGTTTGTCGTGCCATAATTAAAGCCCGCTGGCTGTAATTAATCGCTTCCTGATAATTTTTTTGAGCAACATAGTTGCGGCTGATGTGATTGAGATTGGCAACTTCGCAAGCTTTGTCTCCTTCGGTACGGGCAATTTCCAGTGCTTGTTTGTGCAGCAAGAGCGATCGCTCGTAAGCCCCAGCCGCCTGCATCGAATAACCCAAAAGCGTCAGAATCCGAGCTTTCGCTTGAGTGCCTTCAACTCGCCGCAGCGGTTCGTCTAAATAATCCAAAGTATGCCGCAGAGCTTTACCATCAAATGAAGCAAAAATTCCCCCGTAAAGCGGAAAGTATTCTCGCTGAGAAAAAGCGCGCAAAATTTGCAAAGTTACTTGAAAACAAGCATTTGCCAACTGCTCGCCGCTCTTGGTAGAATTATTAAACCCACTAGCTAGCTGACTCCAAATGACCGCAAAAGTAATGTAAGTAGAAATTGAAGCTTTGGTTGACACTTTGGAATCGTAAACTTGCTTGTCAAACCATGTCGCCAACGCCCGCTGCAAGCACTGCAAAATAATCGCAACTTCCACCAATATGCCTAAATCTAAATTTGATTGCTGGGCTGCGAATTGAACTATAGATTCACCGAGCGCTATAGTATTCAAAAGAGCCTGGGGAAAGGGACTATTAACTTTTTTGGCCCAAAAAGCCCAAGGCCCATTTTGTTCGGGACTACCAGCAAATCCTAGCTGCTGCGGCTGATAAATCCAGCCCACAAGTTCCGGTTCCAAACGCTGCCAAGATTCTAAACCTTTAGCGATGCCGGCGGTGATTTGCTGCAAATCTTGTTCGGTTTCGGGATTGGCAGTTTGCAGCATTTGTTGGTGTAGGGATTTTGCCAATTGTTGCAATTGAGCGAGAGTCAGCGGATGTTCTTTATTCGGATCGATTACTTGCAATAATGCCAGAAGGCGGGCGTTAGATTCTGCCGTAACGATTTGTTGGATTGAGGATGCAATTTCGCGATCGACGCGGTTATCTTTCTGCCAGCGTTCCCATTCTCCTTGGATGGTTTTGAGAGCTCGGAGGGTGCGATTTGCCTTTGCTTGTTTGATTTCGTCTTTTTCATTTCTGAGTTGATTTTCGGAGGCATCAAGGCGTTCGCCGAAACAGCGTTCAAAGATTTCGCCAGTACCGGTACTAATGTCTTGCACCAGCATTTGATAAACTTGTTCTTTGGAGCGAATTTGACCTTTGAGGGTGATTTCGACAATTTTGTCGATTAGTGCTAGGTAGCGATCGCGCAGTGAGGTAGAGTCTGGCATAAGTTATTTTTAGTTAATAAGTTTTTATTGACACCGCAGACAGTATTTCGCGCTGCTACTTAATTTTACAGCTCATCTGGATTAATGCCCATTGCTCGCAGTCGATCGGCTAATCGATTTGCTCGCTCTCTTTGTGATTCAGCTCGCTGACTTTCTAATTCAGCTCGCTGTCTTTGAAACTCCTCTGGAGTCAGAACCCAATCGCCACGGACATCGTACCAACGCAGCCACAACCTCGAACAACATTGATAACAACCTTCCCACAAACCTATACCTAATTCTAATTCCGGTATCCAGAATCTGGGTTCGGTTAAAACTTGTTCGCGGTAACGATTGCCAATCAAACGAAATACTCTCAGTTGATTGTTGTACCGACTGAAAACAAAGTAGTAAGGAATCTGCAAAATCTCTTCGTAAACTCGCCACTTAGTAGGCGGTTTATTTCGTGCTTCTTCTGTAATTTCTAAATCCTCATCTTCAGTTCCAGGTGACAGCAGTTCCACTACTACCAGAGGACTGACATTTTCTTGCCACATCACGTAGCTGAGGCGCAATTCGTCACCTCGATAGAATCTCGGAACCCCCAAGACGACAAACCAATCAGGTCTTTTGTACCAATTGAAATGGTGAGAATCGTAGTAGAGATTGATGTCTGTCCCTATAAATATTTGTTCGGGTGGATGGTTGGCGGGGCGGCAGGTTAGACGCAGCAGTTCAGGTTGAAACTCGTGGAATTCGTCAGGCAAACCGGTTTCCTCCGGGTCTTCACTGGGTAAATCATACATCGTAGGGAGAACTTTTGTTTGCGAAGGCTGCGAATCCGGTTCGTACATCGTCATAAGATTACCCAGGCGAGACGGCTTGAGGAGATTGAAGCGGTACGGTAATTGTAATATTATTGTAATATTATAGCGCGATGTGCTTTGTTATGGCAGAAAGTCGGTATTCTTGGTACCGAAAATTTTTGCTAAATAACGATCTTTGGGAACACCATGTTTAATAGTTGTAGTTAGTGAGGCATCACAAAAAAGATGAAAATAAAGCTATACGATATTAAGCTAGATAGTTGATTGGACAAATTGAGTTAGTAAAGGTTAGAATGTTGAGGTTAGAATTCAGCTTTTAGAAACGATGATGACACGCTTAGATACAGTACGCCAACTCCAAGATATATTTATTGCTTGTGCGACAGGTGGCGAACACAGTGATCGGGAATACAGTAAACTCCGTTTAGAGTTATTGAGAGATAGCGCAATCAGAGAGCGCCTTCCTCAATTTGTTAGAAATTGCGACGAACTCTCAAAATTCTGGGGTTTTATTAAAGCAAAGTTCGTTACCTACCAAGAACGAAGGATGTTTATATGGGAAGAATTTGGTTCATTGATTGCGTCTCTAGAGCAAAATATTATTGTGGCTCAACCAGCAGATGATGATATTTCCGCCATTCTTATCAATTTCGGTACAGAACAGGTTCATATTGCTTGGCAAAAAGCTCTTGAACGCCGAAATCAAGATCCGGAAGCAGCGATTACTATGGCGCGTACATTAATCGAATCGGTTTGTAAACACATTTTGGATGAAGCAGGCATTACTCATAGTGATAAAGATGATTTGCCTAAACTATATTATGAAACTGCTAAGCAACTTAATCTGGCTCCTGAACAACATCAAGAAGAGGTTTTTAAACAAATTCTTGGTGGTTGCCAGAGAGTGATTCAAGGACTTGGTACTTTACGTAATAAGCTTAGTGATGCTCATGGTAAAGGGAAAAATGCTATTAAACCTTCTCCTCGACACGCTGCACTTGCTGTCAACTTGGCGGGTTCAATGGCAGCTTTTTTGGTCGCAACTTGGGAGGAGCGATTGTCGAAAGCGACCTAACAAGGCGATTGGAACGGACTGGGGAAAGCGACTGGTAAGATTACAAAGGCTAGTTGCAGTCACTCAACCAGAACTTTAGACCGTTGAAATGCTGACCTTGCAAAGGGAAACGTTAAAAACATCTCGTTTCCCTCTTTCTGTTACCACCTCGGTCTAATACTAGAATTCCGACCTTCTCTGGGAGTTGCTGAAGGCACGCCATTCTTGAAATAATACCGAGCTCGATCGCCCTCCACTCCCTGCCTCACGAAAGTAAAAGCCTAACTTTGTTCATCAAACGCACAGATTTGTTTGCAAAGATCCGGGTCGGGTTGGCTAATATACATATTGCTATAATCAGCGCCAATTCTATCAGTATTTAACTCTAAATTCCACCTTGTCAACAGCCACTAGCTGCGGCACAACAGTTTTAGCTTCTGCACGGATTTTATTCAAAGCAGAGGCTGCACTACTACGCACATTTGGATTGGAGTCTTTCAGCAAAAGAATTAGCTGCGGCAGTGCAGTTTAAGCTTTTGCACGGATTTTATTCAAAGCAGAGGCTGTACTACTACGCACATTGGGATTGGAGTCTTTCAGCAAGAGAATTAGCTGTGGCAGTCCAGTTTTAGCTTCTGCACCGATACTTCCCAAAGCATTGGCTGCACTACTACGCACAGTTACATCTGAGTCTTGAAGCAGGGGAATTAGCTGCGGCACAGCAGTTTTAACTTCTGCACGCATCCTTGCCAAAGCATAGTCTGCACGGCTACGCACCTTTGCATCGGAGTCTTTCAGCAAGAGAATTAGCTGCGGCAGTGCAATTTTAGCTTCTGCACCGATACTTCCCAAAGCATTGGCTGCACGGCTACGCACAGTTGCATCGGAGTCTTTCAGCAAGAGAATTAGGTGTGGCACAGCAGTTTTAGCTTCTGCACCCATCCTTCCCAAAGCATAGTCAGCACGGCTACGCACAGTTGCATCGGAGTCTTTCAGCAAGAGAATTAGCTGCGGCACAGCAATTTTAGCTTCTGCACCAACCGGCACATCTGAGTCTTTCAAGGTTTTGACAAAGGCAGGAATAGCAGGAAGACCGATTTGTCTTAGAACCTCAGCAGCACTCTGGCCGACTGACAAATTCTGATCCTGCAAAGCTTCCATCCAATCAGGGATGGCTGGTTCACCTATTTTTCGTAACAGCTTAATAGCTGGATCAAGTGCCGTTTCATCGTTACTCTTTAACTTCTCGGTGAGGGAGGCAATCTGTTTGGGATTAGCTGTGGGTTCCTCCTTAATTCCAGCCGCAGCATTGCGAGTCAAAAGCAAAGACGATGTGAAAGATAGAAACGAAAGAGTAATTACGGCAGCTAATCTTTGTCGGTAGTGCTTCGTCATGGGCTAGAATCCTTGTGTTTGATGAGCCGTCTCAGCCATTTGAATAATTGTGTATACATTCTCATCAAACTGTTTCAGGACTCTGGGCGCTCTAAATTTGTGCTTGTCCGTGGTGAAATCGATCGCCCTAAATACTGCTTAAAAAGCGCCACTTTAAGAACATTCGGCAGTCTAAGGCATAATTATAGCAATCCTTGTAGGAGCGTAATTTTTTTACTCCACCCTAACCCTCCCCGAACCCGATCGAGCGGGAGTAAGAAATTCACAAATGGTGCGAGGATTGCTATAGATCTCTTATATTCGTTCGATGATGTGTTTATGATTTCCGAACCCCTTACCCTCTCAACAAGCACTCCTGTTTTAGCAGCCAAAGGATTAACTCGTCGTTTTGGTGGTTTAATTGCTGTAAACAACGTATCTTTTACAGTTGAAAAACACGAAATTTTTGGATTGATTGGCCCTAATGGTGCGGGCAAGACAACTCTATTTAATCTCATGACTGGACTGATACCTGCTTCTAGTGGCAACCTGATTTATCAAAATGAAAATATTTCCCAATTGAAGCCTTATCAGATTGCCAATAAAGGTATTGCCAGAACTTTTCAAAATATCCGGTTGTTTGGGGAACTTTCTGCTGTGGAAAATGTGGCGATCGCCCGACACATCCACAGTCGATCGGGAAATCCAGTTTTATCGGTGCTGGCGGGGGTTTTCGGCTTGCCAGCATCTAACGCAATGGAACGCAAAACCCAGCGAAAAGCCTTAGAATTGTTGGATTTAGTCGGATTGGGCGATCGCGCGGGCGAACAAGCCAAAAACTTGCCCTACGGCGACCAGAGGCGCTTAGAAATTGCCCGCGCTTTAGCCTTAGAACCGCAAATACTCTTGTTAGATGAACCTGCGGCAGGGATGAATCCCAGTGAAAAGCACAAATTAAGCGAATTTATCCGAGAAGTACGCCAACAATTCAATTTAACTGTAATATTGATCGAGCATCATGTACCGCTAGTTATGGGGTTGTGCGATCGAATTGCTGTCTTGCATTTTGGTCAGCTTATTGCTTTGGGAGAACCTGCTTTTGTGAGGAATGACCCGGCGGTAATTGAGGCTTATTTGGGAGATGAAACGTAGAGAATCTAAATGTTTACCAGGCTGGGGCGGGAAACGAGTAAAATCAATAGTTGGCCTTACATTAATCTTCCAGTCCTCTTAAGAAAAGTTCAGCTAGGAGTCAAGGGTTGAAACCCCTGGCAGACTGCGGAAAAAGAGACAGTTTTGTTGTCAACAATCAAACCACATAAAATGCACGACAGCGCATCCAACACCACCCCAAACATCCTCTTAGAACTCAAAAATGTTTCTGTAAATTATGGTGGAATTCAAGCCATACAAAATATTAATCTCATGATTAATGCAGGCGAGGTTGTAAGTCTCATCGGCGCCAACGGTGCGGGCAAAAGTACCACATTGAGAGCTATTTCTAAAATAGTTAATTTGCGACAAGGACAAATTATTTATAGCGGGCGCGATATTAGCCGCCGCCAAGCTCACGAAGTTGTAAAATTGGGAATCGCCCACAGTCCAGAAGGGCGGCGGGTTTTGGCGCAGCAAACGGTGTTGACTAACTTGGAATTGGGAGCCTATATTCGATCGGACTCGGTGGCCGTAAAAGCCGATTTAGAGCGCCAATTTGAGATATTTCCGCGCCTAGCAGAAAGGCGCCGCCAGCTAGCAGGAACTCTCAGCGGCGGGGAACAGCAAATGCTGGCGATCGCCCGCGCTCTGATGAGTCGCCCGAAGCTGCTATTATTAGACGAGCCTAGTTTAGGCTTAGCACCTGCGATCGTCAAAGAAATTTTTGCAATTATTCAAAACCTCCGCTCCACAGGCGTTACAATCCTTTTAGTCGAACAAAACGCCAGTTTAGCACTGCAAATTGCCGATCGGGGTTACGTACTAGAAGCTGGTAATATTACCCTCACAGGTATTGGAACGGATTTGCTAAACGACGAGCGAGTCAGGAGCGCATATTTAGGTTGACTTGGTTAATTTTTGGAATCTTGACCGCTTTCTTTGAAGCCGTCAAAGACGTTTTTGGCAAACAAAACCTCAAAAAAAGTGACGAATATGTTGTAGCTTGGTCTCTCTCATTTTTTTCAGTCATCTTTTTGATTCCCTGGGTATTTTATACAGGAATTCCGCCATTAAACTCTCAATTTTGGCTCGCTCTATTAATCGGAGGTAGCATCAACGCTGTCACATCCCTCCTCTACATCAAAGCCATCAAAGTATCAGATTTATCCCTGACACTACCGCTGGTAGCTTTGACACCATTATTCATGTTGGTAACTTCACCGTTAATTGTCGGTGAATATCCAAAACTTTTTGACTATATTGGCATTTTACTAATCGTAGCAGGCTCTTATTTATTAAATATAAAAGAGAAACATAAAGGATATTTAGCCCCATTTAAAGCACTGCTGGAGAAGCCGGGGCCCAAATTGATGTTAATCGTCGCATTACTATGGAGTATTGCCTCCAATTTTGACAAAATAGGAGTTACAAATTCATCCCCTATTTTTTGGGTATTCTCTTTGTTTGGTACAATCACTGTTTTGCTACTACCAGTTTTATTGTACAAAACCCCAAATTCAGGAGAAAAAATTCTCAAACAATTACCCATGCTAGCTGCTATGGGGTCTTTCAATGCTATTGCAGTGCTTTTTCAAATGCAAGCTTTGACATTAACTTTGGTAGTGCAAGTGATCGCGATTAAGCGTACTAGCGTGTTAATGGGTGTATTGTTCGGTCATTTCATTTTTAAGGAAAAAGATATTCAAGAAAGATTATTAGGGGCGGGAATAATGATTTTGGGAGTTTTATTTATCAGTTTATAGGTTGATATTTCCGGGACTTTGACGCTCATTCTCCCCCCGAATGTAGGGGCGGTTCCCCCGTGTCCCCCTCTCTCGGTTGGGCGGGAATGTCCGGGTTGGCAAACACGCCCTAGCCTTTATTTATGTATAAGTCATGTTATAGTAAAGGCGATCGCACTTTCTCTCACTATTTATTAAGATAAAAAAATTAATGCACAAAATAGCCGCCACACCCGGAGGTTGGAACCCTCAAGCAGAAGGAGTAATTTTTATTCAGCAAACCCCAGCACCAATAGTATTTATTAGTGCTGCTGACACCGACATTCAAACTCTCACAGCCGCCGCCTCCAAAATGCCGGCCAAATTTCCCAAAGTGCGTGCAGTAAACCTGCTTCAGTTGCAGCAACAACTAACAATTGATACTTATGCCGAGGAAGTTTTAGAAAGCGCAGAGGTCATAATCTTAAGACTTTTAGGAGGGCGTTCTTATTGGTCTTACGGGTTAGAAATTCTGCGGGAAACTGTGCAGAAAACTAACGCATCACTGATTGTAATGCCGGGAGAAGACAGTCCCGACCCCGATTTAATCAGCCATTCCAATGTATCGCTGTCAGCAGTCAATCAACTTTGGCGCTATTTCACAGAAGGTGGAGTCCAAAACTTTGTTAACGCACTAAAATTTGCCGCCGATACTTGCCTAAAAACTGCTTATAATCCGCCCCTACCTCAAACAGTTTCCCGCGTCGGAATTTATGATTGGAAAAAACAAATTGAATCGTCCCCAACTTGCGGACACGGGGGCATTACTTCTCAATCTAAAGTCGGGATTTTATTTTATCGCGCTCATTACTTATCAGGAAACTTAGCACCAATTGATGCACTTTGTCAAGCTCTAGCAGAGCGAAACTTAGTCCCTGTTCCCGTCTTTGTGTCTTCTCTGCGGGAACCAGATTTGCAAATAGAATTGCTGGAATATTTTCAACCCAAAGAATCAGAACCAATTCAATTATTGCTCAACACTACAAGTTTTGCAGTCTCCGGTTTTAGCAGCCAAGAACCGGAACAAAATAGTTTAAAATCCTTAGATGTCCCTGTATTGCAAGCAATCTTCAGCGGTGGCGGTTTGGAACAGTGGGAAACTGAATTACAGGGACTTTCGCCCCGCGATGTGGCGATGAATGTAGCATTGCCGGAAGTAGACGGAAAAATCATTACTAGGGCTGTTTCTTTTAAAGCGGTACAGACTTGGAACAGCGAATTAGAAACAGATGTAGTAGGCTATGTAGCAGCGGGCGATCGCATTCAATTTGTAGGAGATTTAACCGCGAATTGGGTGAAAATGAAACAAACCCCAGCCGCCAACAGACGCATCGCCATAATTCTGGCAAATTACCCCACTCGCAACGCCCGCTTAGCCAACGGCGTCGGCTTAGATACGCCCGCTAGCTGTGTCGAAATCCTCAAAGCTATGCAGCAAGCTGGCTATCACATTGAAAACATCCCCGCTAGCGGCAACGAGTTAATTGAACTGTTAACTTCGGGGGTAACAAATGACCCGGAAGGACGCGAATTGCGGCCTGTTCATCAATCTTTGGATTTGGCAGAATATGAAGAATATTTTGCGAGTTTGCCCCAGGAAGTGCAAGAGGGAATTTGTAAAAGATGGGGGCTTCCGGGAAGCTATGCACAAGATTTAATAAGTAACAATAGGTCTTTTCCGATTCCGGGGATTCAGTTTGGGAATGTGTTTGTAGGAATTCAACCGTCGCGGGGATATGAAATTGACCCCGCATTAAATTATCACGCCCCAGACTTAGAACCCACTCACAATTATCTAGCTTACTATTATTGGTTGCGCGAAAAGTTGGGAATTGACGCTATAATTCATGCCGGAAAACACGGCAATTTAGAATGGCTTCCCGGTAAAAGTATAGCATTGTCTAACAAATGTTATCCAGAAGTGGCATTAGGCGCGATGCCGAATTTTTATCCCTTCATTGTCAACGATCCGGGAGAAGGTTCGCAAGCAAAAAGACGATCGCAAGCTGTGATAATCGACCACCTGACACCGCCGATGACTCGCGCCGAACTCTACGGGCCTTTGCAGCAGTTGGAAACCTTAATTGATGAGTATTGCGAAGCCCAAAGTTTAGATCCGTCCAGATTGCCCATGATTCGCGATCGCATTCTCGCCCTCACCAACAAAGAAAACTTAGATAAAGACTTAGGAATACAACTAAATAAATCGGAATTTACAGAATTTATCACCCGCACAGACGGCTATCTTTGCGAACTCAAAGAATCCCAAATCCGGGACGGATTGCACATTTTCGGTCAGTGTCCCGAAGGTAGACAGTTGAGAGATTTGATAATTGCGATCGCCCGCCATCCCACCAACGGGCGATCGGGCTTAACCCGCGCCCTAGCAGAAGACTCAGGCTACGATTTCGACCCCTTAACCTGCGATCCAACGTCGATAATTCAGCACCGCACAGCAGGCGATTTAACAGCAGAACTCGAAGAAAAAGCCGCTGAATTAGTAGATAATTTAATCGAAAACATCCGCGTTAATCCGCTTTCATCGGCGGTTAAAAATATCCAAAGAGGAGAAGCAACCCAACAAGAATTACACTGGATAAATAACTATCTTTTACCTTCACTCCTCCAAACAAACCAAGAAATTACCAACCTTTTGCGCGGGCTAGATGGGCGGCACATACCAAGCGGTGCCTCCGGCGCGCCCACTCGCGGCCGACCAGATGTATTGCCCACCGGTCGCAATTTTTACTCAGTAGATATCCGCGCCATTCCCACAGAAACCGCCTGGAGAGTTGGCAGAGTTGCTGCTGAAAATTTAATCGAAAGATACACCCAAGAAAATGGCGAATATCCGAAAACTTTGGGTTTGTCAGTGTGGGGAACATCCACCATGCGGACGGGGGGAGACGACATCGCCGAAGCCTTGGCACTGATAGGAGTTCAACCAGTTTGGGATGGCCCTTCTCGCCGGGTTGTAGATTTTGAAATCTTGCCAGTTTCTGTTTTGGGGCGGCCGCGTGTTGATGTTACTTTGCGAATTTCTGGCTTTTTTCGCGATGCTTTTTTTAATTTAATTGATTTGTTTGACAGTGCGGTAAAAGCGGTGGCAGATTTAGACGAATCGGCAGAAAATAATCCTTTAGCGGCACAAGTTCAAGCAGAGATTCAGTATTGGGAATCTACAGGTTTGAGTCAGGAAGAGGCGCAAGGGCGATCGCAATTTCGAGTCTTTGGCTCAAAACCCGGTGCTTACGGCGCAGGACTTCAAGGCATAATTGAAGCTCAAAACTGGACAGACGACAGCGATTTAGCAAAAGCTTACATTAATTGGAGCAGTTACGCCTATACCTCCTCTAGTTCCTCAAATTTGCCGGGAGATGTAGCAGGAGTTAAACAGAGTGAATGGGGGTGTTCTGCACCCGAAGCATTTGAACAACGCCTCGGCCAAATGCAAATAGTTTTGCAAAACCAAGACAACCGCGAACACGACATCCTCGACTCCGACGATTATTATCAATTCCAAGGGGGAATGACGGCCGCCATTCGCAATTTGCAAGGCAAAAATCCTGAAACCTATTTCGGAGACAACTCGATTCCTGAGAATCCGAAAGTGCGACAACTGCGAGAAGAAATGGCGCGGGTTTACCGCAGCAGGGCTGTGAATCCCAAATGGATAGAAGGTGCGATGCGACACGGTTATAAAGGCGCGTTTGAAATTGCAGCAACTGTTGATTTTTTGTTTGCTTACGATGCTACGGCAAATTGTGTAGAGGATTTTATGTATGAAGGAATCGCAGAGGCTTACATTTTTGATGAGAAAGTGCAGACATTTATTCAAGAAAACAATCCTTGGGCATTGCGAGATATGGCGGAAAGATTGCTAGAAGCTCGTCAGCGGGGGTTATGGCAGAGTGCGAACCAGGATACATTGGATAAATTGAGGTCGATCGCCCTGCAAGCCGAAGCAGTCATTGAATCTCATACTGGTTTCTAGTCTGAACGGAGAAATGATACAATATAGTTAATATCCGAGGAATCCATGTTGCGCGATCTCACCATCCAAAATTATCGCTGTTTTAAAGATTTTCATATCGACGAGCTAGCTAGGGTTAATCTGATAGTCGGTCAGAACAATAGCGGTAAAACTACTTTTTTGGAAGCCATTTATTTATTAGTTAATGAAGGAAACATTCAGTTTCTACTTGAGGTGCTAAAAAGCAGAGGTGAACTAACAGTCGAGCCTTCTAGACAAAGAAATGGCGAAGTCGTTTCTCAGCATCATTATCAGATTTTACATATTTTTTACGGTCATCAACTTAATAACTTCGATGGGGCTATTCATATCCGCTCTACAAAAGAGCATCCGCTCTCATTAAAAATTGAGCCTGATCCTATTCCCCAGCAACTTGCACTTCCTGGATTAGAGGATTTAGTTGCAGGTGGAGATTTATTCGGTGAGCTAGTTGTTTCATACGGACAGTATACCAAAATAACAATTCCTATCCGTACTGATGGAACTATAGGCGATTCGCGTTACTTGCGGTTGGGCAACACATCTAAGTTAGTTTTTCCTATAGGGAGCAGCAATCAAAATTATTTTCTAACAACCACTAATAAAAGCTTTGCGCAACTGTCTGTACTGTGGGATAGAATAACACTCACACCGAAAGAACAAAGTGTAGTAGAAGCATTGCAAATTCTGGAGCCTGATGTGGAACGGATTAGTTTCACGAGTCGCCAGACTTATAATAGTGGTATTTTGCTTAAACTTCGGGGCCAGCCTCACCCAGTTCCTCTAGGCAGTATGGGAGATGGTATGCGACGAATTATTAATATAGCAATGGCAGCCGTATCATCAGAAAATGGTTTTTTGCTAGTCGATGAAATTGATACAGGTCTTTACTATCAAACCCAAACTGATATGTGGCGATTGATATTTGAAACAGCACAGCGATTGAACGTTCAAGTCTTTGCAACTACCCACAGTTGGGATTGTATAGCCGCATTTCAAGAAGCCTTAGAACAGTCAGAAGATAGTTCTGTTGGCAAATTATTTCGCTTGAGTCGGCGCGGTGATGATATTCGTGCAGTTGAATACACTCCCGATGAATTGTCCGTTGCAGTGCGCCAAAGTATCGAGGTGCGCTAATGCCAAAAGCACGAAAACCTCCTCAACCAAAACCTCAACAGTTATTGGTAGAAGGTAAGAATGACCGACACGTAATCTGGGCTTTGTGCCAGCAATATCAACTGCCAGAAACATTTTCCGTCGAAGTACCGCAAGAAGAAGGTAGAGAAGGAAGTACAGAAGGAGTTGAAGCGCTGCTAAATGGCTTGCCAGAAAGATTGAAAGCAGAGAATTTACGCACCTTGGGAATTGTGGTAGATGCCGATCGCAATTTAAGTGGGCGGTGGCAATCTCTTAAAGATAAACTGAGTTCGATCGGCTATCGAGACATCCCCCAATCTCCCCCTCCCGAAGGCTGGGTTTGCACACCTTCAGATCCATACTTGCCTCGCGTCGGAGTTTGGTTGATGCCAAACAATCAACTTCCTGGAATGTTAGAAGATTTTGTCGCCTATCTCATCCCCCCTGGCGACACCCTGCATCCGAAAGCCGAAGCAATTTTACAAGAGCTCGAACAAGCCGGACTTAACCGCTACACTTTAATTCATCATCCCAAAGCGCTAATCCACACTTGGCTGGCATGGCAGAAAACGCCTGCAATGCCGATGGGACAAGCAATAACAGCGCAGGTGCTTAGCTGCGATGGCCCGATCGCCTTAATTTTTATTGAATGGTTAAAACATCTGTTTGAGCTAATTGCTCGATCCGCCGAATAATGAGTAATATCTAGTAATGTTTCGCGATCGCTGAAAGCTTTATGATTCGCCGCTACATTGCTAGCATCAGCACCAGCATCTTAAAACGTACCTGCGCCGCAGCCGCTGTATTAGCCGTAACTTTGGGATGTTCGTCAACGAAGCCGCCCAACTCCGCAGCGCCATCGGGTTCGATCGAATCCGCCGTCCTAGCGCAGTCCCCAACGTCTCTGTTAGCTCAAAACTCCAACAAAACCAAAAAATCCCTCAGCGTTCCCTCATGCCCGCAAAACGATGCCTTCACGGAGTCAGTTAACTTTGCCACCCAAGCTTCTAATTTGGCTCAATCCGCCAATTCAAAACAAGACTGGGACGAAGTAGCCGCCCTGTGGGTGCAGGCCGTCGCTTGGATGCAAGCGGTTCCCCCCGGCAGTCCCAGACGGGCGTTTGCGGAGAAAAAAGTAATCGAGTACATGAGAAACCTGGTTTATTCCCAGCAGCAAGCGAGCGCAACCAGATCGCAAGCCAGTACAGTCAGCTTCAGCAGCGATTTACTCAACGAACAACTCGAACTTTACCTATCCTACGTTGCCACAGTCGGCCCACCAGATGTTTTGATTGTCGGCAGTTCCCGCGCATTGCAGGGCGTCGATCCCAAACAGCTAAAACAATCTTTGGCCCAAAGAGGTCGGCGGGGCTTAAAAGTATTTAACTTTTCAGTCAACGGCGCAACTGCACAAGTAGTTGACTTTCAACTGCGGCGGCTTTTGAAGCCCGGTCATTTGCCTCAAATGATTATCTGGGCAGACGGCGTGCGGGCATTTAACAGCGGCCGGGACGATCGCACTTTTAATTCGATCGTCGATTCTGAAGGCAGCCAACTTTTAGCAGCAGGCATTCGCCCCGAACTGCTGTCCGATGAATTCAACGAGATTCCGATGTGTTACAGATTCCCGCAGCCCTGCGCTAACAACAATTTCCGCAAAGCATTTACCTCTGTAGATCAACCTTTCAAGGGCGGGCAAGATGCCCATCCCCTATTCCCCACAATCAAATCCCTGTCTAGTGGAACGGGCAAACTGCCCGTTGCTAACACCCAACCCACAATCCAATTCCTGTCTAGTGGAATCGGCAAACTCCCCGTTGCTGAGAATGCTGCAAGATATGAGTTAAAACCGATCGCAGCGGATGCAGCAACCCCTCAAGCACAATTGATTCCAGTCTCGCGGCCGACAACAGTAGCCATCAGACAACTCAACCAATTGGCAGATTCGATCGACTCCAACGGATTCATGGCTATGTCGGGCAAGTACAATCCCAACACTTATTATCGACAACGCGCTTACGTTTCAGGCCAGTACGATCGCGACTACGAAAACTTCAACCTCGGAGGCAAACAAGCAACAGCCTTTAATTCAGTTGTAGCATTTACCAAAGCTCGCAAAATTCCCCTGATTTTCGTTAATTTGCCCCTCACCAATGACTACTTAGACGGAACCCGCCTGCGGGCAGAACAGCAGTTCCGGCAGCGAATGCAGCAACTCTCCCGGCAAAAAGGCTTCGCTTTCCGCGACTTGTCGCAGCGGTGGCCGGGCCGCAATGACTATTTTGTTGACCCCAGCCACCTCAACCGCTTTGGGGCGATCGCAGTTTCTAGCCTACTCGCTGCCGATTCCAGCATTATCTGGCCACGGCCCAAATCCAGCCGCAGCGACGGGTGAAGGAAGTTCGGCAACGGATTCTGTAACGGATGTAACGGATGTAACGGATGTAACGGATGTCAGGAAGAAGGAAGATGTGGAAATGCAGTCATAATATTTCTTATTCCCGGCTTTCTTTTTACCAGGCAAATCCTGGTAACGCCGATCCACAGGCTCTGCCTCGCAATGCTCAAAAATAGTTTAAAATCTAACCTGATGTCCAAAATCAATTTGTGCGATCGAACATTTTAAGATATTTCACTCAGCCTAAAATCTAACAATCAAAAATCCAAAATCGATAGATTGTGAGATCACTCTAAAATCTAACAATCGAAAATCTAAAATCTAAAATCTAAAATCGATAGGTTGTGCAACTAAAACAAGTAATTATCGCCCACAAAGCCAGAGATACCCTCAGCCAGCGGTGGGCAGAACAGTGTGCCCGCCAATTAGAAAGTCGCGGGTGTCAGGTTTTAATGGGGCCCAGTGGCCCCAAAGATAACCCGTATCCGGTGTTTTTAGCTTCTATTAACAGCCCAATTGATTTAGCGGTGGTGCTGGGCGGCGACGGTACGGCCCTAGCTGCCGCGCGGAATTTGGCTGCTGACGGCATCCCGATTTTGGCAGCGAATGTGGGGGGACATCTGGGTTTTTTAACCGAGTCTTTTGAGGATTTCCAAAATACTGAGGAGATTTGGGACAGACTTTCGGAAGATAGGTATGCTGTGCAGAAGCGGATGATGTTGCAGGCAACAGTTTTTGAGGGAAACAGAAGCAATCTCGAACCCCAAAGCGATCGATTTTTGGCACTAAATGAAATGTGTGTCAAACCTGCTTCAGCCGATCGAATGCCGAGCTGTATTCTAGAAATGGAAGTTGACGGCGAAGTAGTCGATCAATATCAAGGCGACGGTTTAATTGTGGCAACTCCCACCGGTTCGACTTGCTACACTGCATCTGCCAACGGGCCGATTATGCACTCAGGAATGGAGGCGATCGCAGTTACTCCGATTTGCCCTTTGAGTTTATCCAGTCGCGCGATCGTCCTGCCGCCCGGTTCAGTCGTCAGCATTTGGCCTTTAGCAGATTACGAACTCAGTACCAAACTTTGGACAGACGGGATTTTGGGTACGGCAATTTGGCCAGGACAGCGCGTAGACGTGCGGAGGGCAGACTGCGAAGCCAAGTTTATCATTTTGCGGGAAAACTATTCTTATTTCAACACTTTGAGGGAAAAACTTCACTGGGCAGGAGCCAGAATTCGGTACAGCAACAATCACCGCAATTAATCCCAATCATGCACAATGAAACTGCATTAACCCTTGGGACAGGTAAGCGTAAAAAAAACTGTTAACTCACCAACAATCTAGATACAAAAACCGCCATCAGCCAACCCATAATCTCTGTACTTTGTTAAGATCGCTCATTATCTTGACAAACAGCCTGATCTATGCAGATTTCCAAAAAATCAACCCGACCTTTCAACCCTCAAGATACATATCCCTGTCCCGTGTGCCGCACCGGTCAAATTTCCACCCTAGCACTGATGGACGCGCTAGCTTGCAACTTCTGCCAGCACATTTATACCGCAAGCGTTGAAAGACAATCGCTCCAAATGGCCGATCGCCAACCGCCCGTAACTTGGCACTGGAACGGCAAACAGTGGATAGGAGCCCACCTCGAAGGCGTAGAATTCGGATGGCCCTACTTGGCAGCGGCTGTTGGTCTAATTTTCCTTCCCACTACCTTGCTGGGACTTTCAGCTTACTATTTTCCCCCGGTTCCCGGCAGCCGGTTGTCGTGGCTGCCCGCAGCTTGGACAGGCTTAGCTTTTTTGTCGCATTTAGGCATTGTGCTGTGGTTGGTAGGTGAATTTTATCAATTCCCGGTCGTCACTTACTTCAGAGCTTGGGGGCGCAGGATAAGCCGGCGCTAGCTTAAATGCTCTCTAACAGCCGATCGTCCGAGGGCAGCCCACCGACATCGATCCAGGTAAAATTAGAGGCGATCGCAAAATTCAATTCCCAATCAGCACTGAAGCAGCTATAATCGTTAGCTATTCTAAATAGTCAAAAGCAAACGCATTGCGATTTGTGAGGAGAGCGATGAACATACTTGGAATCTCGGCGTACTATCACGACAGCGCCGCAGCCTTAATTCGTGACGGAGAAATTATAGCAGCAGCGCAGGAAGAAAGATTTTCCCGCAAAAAGCACGACGCCAGATTCCCTAAGAATGCGATCGCTTATTGCTTGAAAGAAGCGCAAATAGATTTGCGGGAACTCGATCAAATAGTTTTTTACGACAAACCTTTAGTCAAATTCGAGCGCCTTCTCGAAACCTATTTAGCCTACGCACCCCAAGGTTTTCGCTCTTTCCTAACCGCCATGCCGATATGGCTCAAAGAAAAGCTTTACCTTAAAACCATGCTCAAAAGAGATCTGGCAGAAATAGCAAACTGCAAAACAAATAAACTGCCATCTCTGCTATTTACCGAACACCACCAATCCCACGCAGCATCGGCATTTTTCCCCAGCCCCTTTGAAAAAGCAGCCGTTTTGTGCCTCGACGGCGTGGGCGAGTGGGCCACAACCTCGGTTTGGTTGGGAGACGGGAACCAACTGACACCTAAGTGGGAAATCGATTTTCCCCACTCCTTGGGTTTGCTTTATTCAGCTTTCACCTACTACACCGGCTTCAAAGTCAACTCTGGCGAATACAAACTGATGGGTTTAGCTCCTTACGGCGAACCCAAGTATGTAGACAAGATTCTCAACTATTTAATCGACCTCAAAGATGACGGAACTTTCCGTTTGAACATGGATTATTTCAACTATACTGTTGGCTTAACCATGACAAATAAGAAGTTTGACGAACTATTTGAAGGGCCGCCGCGCCAAGCTGAAGGAAAATTGACTCAGCGAGAAATGGACATTGCAGCTTCCATTCAAGTTGTTACCGAAGAAGTTGTTTTGCGGCTTTGTAGAACAGTTAAAAAAGAATTGGATGTCGATTATCTTTGTCTTGCCGGCGGCGTTGCTCTCAACTGTGTTGCTAACGGCCGACTCTTGCGGGAAGGTATTTTCAAAGATATTTGGATTCAACCGGCGGCGGGAGATGCAGGCGGTGCTTTGGGTGCGGCTTTGGCGATTTGGTATCAGTATTGCGAACAAACTCGCACTGTGAGCGCCAACTCGACAGCAGATAGTATAGAATCCCTCAAGACTGAACTTATCACTACAAACGCAGCGGTTGAGGAGAGGACTGAAGTTCTCACTGCCAACCCAGCGGTGGCAACTGTGGCGAAGTCTGTTGCTCATTTAACTTGTCACGATCAAATGCGCGGCTCATATTTGGGGCCGAGGTTTACTGACGCAGAAATTCTCGAATATTTGGATGCTATCAAAGCTAGCTATCACCGATTGGACGATGCCGAATTAATGCCGCAGTTGGCGGAAATTTTGGAACAGGGAAATGTGGTGGGATGGTTCCAAGGGCGGATGGAATTTGGGCCGCGGGCTCTGGGCGGTCGATCGATCATTGGCGATCCCCGCAGTGCTAAAATGCAGTCCGTGATGAACCTGAAAATTAAATATCGGGAATCATTTCGACCTTTTGCGCCGTCAATCTTAGCCGAACGAGTCGCGGATTATTTCGAGATTGACCATTCTAGCCCTTATATGCTATTAGTAGCACCTGTCAAAACCAGTCTCCGTATTCCGATGACTCCCGAACAAGAGCAGTTGTTTGGCATTGAAAAGCTCAATATTCCGCGATCGGAGATTCCGGCTGTCACCCACGTCGATTACTCGGCTCGCATTCAAACTGTTCACAAAGAAACCAATCCTCGCTACTATGACTTAATCAGCCATTTTGAAAAGCGATCGGGCTGTTCTATTGTGGTAAATACTTCTTTCAACGTCCGAGGCGAACCCATTGTTTGCACTCCAGAGGATGCTTACCGCTGTTTCATGCGAACCGAAATGGACTATCTGGTTTTGGAAAATTACTTGCTTCCCAAGTCCGAACAAATTCCTTGGAAACAAGATGATGCTTGGAAAAATGAATTTGAACTAGATTAATTATTAGTAAGTTGGCAGTGGGCAGTTGTGAGTTGTTAGTTGGCAATTGTCATTCTTCCTTCTTCCTTCTTCCCTCTTCTTTCTTCCCTCTTCCTTCTTCCTTCTTCCTTCTTCCTTCTTCCTTCTTCCCCATGAGCGACGAAATTAAAAAACTCGACAAAAAAGGCTTGCGCGATTTCGGGCTGCTAATTGGTGGCTTGATTGCAGTGCTGTTCGGTTTAGCAGTACCTCTACTGCGGCGGCATTCTCTACCTTGGTGGCCTTGGGCAATCGGCGGAGTGCTAGTGCTGCTAGGATTGGTTGCGCCGAAATCGCTGAATCCCGTTTATCACGCATGGATGCGCTTTGGACTGATTCTCAACAAAATCGAAACGCCGATCGTCTTAGGAATAGTTTTTTACCTGATAATTTGGCCGATGGGAGTTATCAAAAGCCTGTTTGGCGAAGATGCAATGCGGCGAAAACTGAATCCAAAAATGGATACTTACCGCGTCCCCAGTAAAGCAAGAACCAAAGTTAGTATGGAGCGTCCTTTTTAAGTGTTTGAAGCAACTTTAGATTTTCTCAAAGATTTGTGGGCGTTTATGAGAGAACGCCAAAAGTATTGGCTGATACCGTTAATTGTGACTTTAGTATTTTTGGGAGCTTTGATTGTATTGAGTCAGGGTTCTGTAATTGCTCCGTTTATTTACACGCTGTTTTGAAAGAATGAGCAAGTTGAAGAATTTGGGTGTCAATTTAAGTTTGACACTCTGTAGTTTATTGATGGGGGTGGTAATTGGTGAAATTGGATTGCGGGTAGCGAGGATTGAAGGCTATCCAAAAATAGGAGATTTCGTAGAGTCAGCGCCAACTCGTTTCCACACTTCCGATCCGAATTTGGGCTGGAAGCTGAAACCTGGTGCATCGGGGGAGTGGAATGAGGAAGGTGCGAGTTTTGTGCAGGTGAATAGCGAGGGTTTGCGCGATCGTGAACATACAAAAGCCAAGCCTCCAAATACTTTGCGCGTCGCGGTTTTGGGCGATTCTTTCACCGAAGCAATTCACGTACCTGTCGAACAAACTTTCTGGTCAAAATTGGAACGAAAGTTAGGCAACTGCGAAGCTGTTAAGGGACGCAAAAATGTTGAGGTCATGAATTTCGGGGTGCAGGGTTACGGTACTGCTCAAGAATTGATAATGCTGCGAGAAAAAGTGTGGGATTACAATCCTGATATTGTAATTCTTGCTTTTTTTATTGGGAATGATATAATTAACAATTCGCCGCAATTGGAATACGATCGCTACCGACCATTTTTTGCTTATGATGCTAGCGGCAAGTTAGTGCCGGATATGTCTTTTCGCAATCTGGCGCCGATCGATCGCAACGAAAGAGCAGTTTCATTTGTAGACAGGATGCCCAGTTTTCTCGTCAACAATTCGCGCATTTTGCAGGTCATTAAGAAAGTAGACTTAGAAAGGAAAAAGCGCGAGTTGTCTGAGGATTTTACCACTTTAAGTACCCTGAACCTCAAGGAACCTCAAAATGCAGCTTGGGAAGAGGCTTGGAGGGTGACAGAGGGTTTGATTGTGACGATGCGGAATGAAGTCGTGCAGAAAAATGCTGATTTCTTGCTTGTGACAATCGGCGATCCGATGCAAGTTAGACCAGAGGCCCAGAGGCGAAAAAATTTTATGAGAAAGAACAACATTCAGGATTTGTTTTATCCCGATAGGCGGCTGGAAAAATTGGGCGCGCGCGAGGGTTTTCGGGTACTGAATTTATCCGAACAGATCCAAGGTTACACTGAAAAATATCAAGTCTGCGCCCACGGTTTTGAGAATTCTGTACCATGTGGAGGTCACTGGAATGAACTCGGACATCGGCTGGCTAGTATCCTGATTAACCGAAATTTGTGCGAAACATTGAAGCAGTCTCCAGTCCCCAACATACAACCGTAATCAGTCAAATTTCATGAAAGATTCAACGGCGCTTAAAAAAGGCAAAAATATATTAATTATAATCGCGGTTAATTTGGCGATCGCCTTTATTTGTCTGGAAGCTTTGTCGCTAGCTTTTTATTTTATCAACCAAAAGCAGTTTTTTTATACCCGAACTAAAGCCAAAGAAAAAGTAGTAGAAGATATTGAAAGGAGCGGCGTTAGACTTGATGAGTCTATAGTAGAAAGACTGCACCCACTTTTTGGCTATGTACTCAAACAAGGTGCTTTCACTAATGAAAAATTAAAGTTAAAAGTCAACAAACAAGGCTTTTTTTCACTGTACGAATATCCGTTTGTTAAAACCAATAAAAATCAAGTTATTATCGGAGTTTTTGGGGGTTCAGTTGCGAATAATTTTGCAGTTGACGAATACGTAACTCGCAGATTGTCTAACAAATTGAAGACTTATCCAGAATTCGCCAACAAGGAAATTATTGTTTTAAATTTTGGCAATGGCGGCTACAAACAGCCCCAACAATTATTAATTTTAAATTACTTTCTGGCTTTGGGTCAAGAGTTAGATTTAGTCATCAATATTGACGGTTTTAACGAAGTAGCACTGTCAAATTTAAACAACAAAGCCCAAGTAGAAATAGGAATGCCCAGCGTTCAGCACATAAAGCCTCTGACTGGTTTAGCCAACAACAACTTGTCACCGGAAGCGATGAGTTCGATCGTGCAAATTAACGAAAACAAAAAACAATTGAAGGCAGGTATTGACAAATTGCAAACTTGTCAACTTGCTTTGTGTCACGCTGTCACCTCGCTACAGGTAAAACAATTAGTCAACAATTATCAGCAAGCAGTTGTCAAGTACGATTCGCTCGTCAAACAATCCAACCCAGACACGGCAAATAGCGGTATAGTATATATTCCCAAAGCTGACTTTGTTTTGCAGGATGCCGCTGCTTTTGACAAAATGGCATCGATGTGGTACCAATCGTCGATCGGGATGAATCAAATTTTATCAAGTAGAAAGATTAAGTATTTTCACTTTATCCAGCCCAACCAGTATTATCCCACTAAGCGAGCGTTTACCGCCAAGGAAAACGAAATCGCGATCGACCAGAAGAGCCCTTACATTGAAGGTGTGAAAAAAGGTTATCCGGTATTGTTGTCCAAAGTCGGTGATTTGCAAAAAGCTGGGGTTAATGTTTTTAGCGCAGTGAATATTTTAGACAATACAAAAGAGACAGTTTACAAAGATGCCTGCTGCCACTATAATTCAGTCGGAGACGAAGTATTGGCAAACTATGTTTCTAGTTCTATTATTAAAGTAGTAAGAGAGTCGAAATAGAGATTTATGAAAGATTTAAACTTTATCAAAAAAGGACAAGGATTTCTAAAAATTGCTTTGATTAACTTAGCGTTTTTACTGTTTTTCCTGGAACTTGGCTCCTTGGCATGGTATTTTGTCAAGCACAAGCAATTTTTCTATACTAGGGAAAAGACGCAAGATAAGTCGGCTTTAGGAATTAATTTAGAAGGAGTGCGGCTGAATCAGTCTATTGTTGAAAGGTTTCATCCTTTTTTTGGGTTTATTCAAAAACCCAGCGCTGATTTTAGACCTGGTTTTAAGGTTAACAACTACGGATTTATATCTCCTTACGATTACCCTTTGAAAAAAACCAAGAAAAATCAATTTATTATCGGAGTTTTTGGCGGTTCTGTGGCTTCTAATTATGGAGTGTTTGAAGTTCAAAACAAAATTTTACCTCAATACCTCAAGCAGCTTCCGGGTTTGAAAGATAAAGAATTTGTAATTTTGTCTTTTGCTACCGGAGGCTACAAACAACCCCAGCAATTATTAATTCTAAATTATTTTTTGGCTTTAGGACAAGAACTGGATCTGGTTGTGAATATAGATGGTTTTAATGAAGTAGCACTTTCTAACTTAAACAATAAAAATCAAGTCGATTTGGCGATGCCAAGCATTCAGCATATTTTGCCGCTGACTAGCTTGGCGAATAATAGCCTTTCTCTCAAAGCGATGAAAGCAACTATCAGAATTCAAGAAAATAAAGCTAGGATTAATCAGGGTTTGGAACGTTTGCAACACTGCTCTTTAGCTGCGTGCGATGCTTTGACTTCTGTTTATGTTCAAAATCTAGTTAATAACTATAAAACCGATGTCATTAAGTTTGAAAAAGAACGAACTAAACAACAAAAAGATGACAGTGGCAGTGTTATTTATATCAATACTAATAAGTCAGTTTTACAGGATTCGGTAGCTTTTCAAGAAATGGCGTTGAATTGGGCAAAAAGTTCAATTTTTATGCACAAAGTTCTGTCTGCTAGTAATGTACCTTATTTTCATATTCTTCAGCCTAATCAATATTATCAGACAAAAAGGGTGTTTGGTGAAGCCGAAAAGCAGATTGCTTTTAACAAGGATACTCCTTATGCTAAAGCTGTGGAAATTGGATATCCGGCTCTTTTCAAAAAGTTTCCTAATTTGGAAAAAAATAATATCAATCTAGTGAATGCTGTCAATGTTTTTGACAAGACTAAAGAGGCTGTTTATGTAGATAGCTGCTGCCACTACAATCAAGCTGGAGAGGTAGTTTTTAGCAATTATGTGGGCCGTTCTATTCTGGAATCTTTGCGGAAAGATCAGCCTAGGAGCAAAAAGAAGTAGGTCTGAAATATCCGCTGAATGGTTGATGTAGGGTGCGCCTAGCGCACCTTACCCGTGAGTTCAAATTTTAGGTTTTTGGTTGGGTTCTAGGTCTATCGCCCGCTGAGTCGATCGGCATTACCAAGACTTTATCAACTCGGTTCCCGTCCATATCGACTACTTCCACGCGCAAACCGTTCCACTCAAAATGCTCGGCTGCTGTGGGAATTTTGCCCAAATTTGTAATCACAAAACCGCCCATTGTGTGGTAACTTCCTTTGTGTTCTGCTGACAATTCTTCGATTCCAAATATCTCAAAAAAATCTTCGACTGCTAGCATTCCGTCTAATAGCCAAGAACCGTCTTCGCGCTGGACGGCTTCTGGCTCGTCAGCATCTTCAATCGAGGGAAAGTCGCCCACGAGTTCGACTAAAATGTCGTTGACTGTAACCAATCCTTGAATGACGCCGTATTCGTCTACTACCAAGGCAATTTGATTGCTAGATTGTTTGAAAAGTTCTAATACTTTTAAACCCCGCGTGCTTTCCGGTACAAATAACGGTCGTCGTAAAGAAGCGCTTAAATCTAGGGGTTGACCAGTTAAAGTCCGAGACAGCATATCAGTAACGTGTACTAAACCGACAACGTTGTCGAGCCCTCCCTGACAAACGGGAAACCGAGAATGACCACTGCCGAGCATTTTTTGGCGATTTTCTTCCACTGAATCGTCGAGGTCGAGCCAGGTAAGATCTGGACGCGGGGTCATTAAGGCGCTGACTCGCCGATCGCCCAAACGAAACACTCTTTCCACCATATCTTGTTCGGCTTCTTCAAAGGTTCCGGCTTCTGTTCCTTGCTCGATTAAAACTTTAATTTCCTCTTCTGTAACTTGCGGTTCTGTCGAGGGCGATATCCTCATCAGTCGCATCACTAAGTCAGTGGAATAACTTAACAGATAAACCGCAGGAGCGCCAATTTTTGAGAGCATTCGCATGGGAATTGCTACGCTTGAGGCGATCGGCTCTGGGTTGTTAAGCGCCAGCCGCTTTGGCACGAGTTCGCCGATAATTAAGGTCAGATAAGTGATCGTTAAAATTGCTACTACTGAGGCTATCGTCTGAGCATAAGGCGCGAGGGCCGGAATCATGCGTAACAAAGGCTCTACCCTTTTAGCAATTGTCGTTTCTCCGAAAGCGCCCGACAGAATGGCCAGCATCGTAATCCCGATTTGAACTGTCGGCAAGAACTGATTGGGGGCATTAGCCAGATCCAAGGCTACACGGGCATTGATCGAACCTTGGTTGGCCATCTGTTGCAGTCTCACCTTGCGTACAGAGATGATGGCCATCTCTGACATCACAAACAAGCCATTGAGGAAAATTAGCAGGAGAACAATCAGAATATCGGTACTTGGGGACATTTCTAAAATTTTCGGTAGTAACGGCGAAGCGCTCTGCCCGGTTAGTCGATTTTAGATTTTAGATTTTAGATTTTAGATTGACTCCGCAGCCAGTATCTGGGGGATTTCCCTAATGTCTAAAATTTTTCGATCTTCACAACTTGAGTACGTGGCAGGGTATCCGTCTTTGGGTGCAGTCACAGGAGAGGTCTGGAAGCTGCGAATCTCGATCGCAAAATCGAAATTTTTTCTAAACCTGTCACTAGATTAACGGAACTGGCTTGATCACGATCGCAGGATCGACATATTAAAGCAGAAATCTATCTCCAGTTAAGTTCCCAGGCCTCAACAGCAGAGCGGCACAATCATGGATGTTTGTCGTACAATCTCCTTAACAGGCAAAGGGAAAGAGCCTTCGCCGATCAGGGATTAAAATTAAAAGCGCATGACTTTCTCTTCAATAATTCGTACCCTGGGGCGATCGCCCCTAGCAACAGAACTCCTCAACAAGCTCAAGCGCCATCGCTACGTGCAACTGTCCGGCGTAGCCCGTTTGCCCAAAGGTTTAGTAGCTTCCGCCCTCGCACAGCAAGAAGGGCGTAGTTTACTGGTAGTGACGGCAACTCTAGAAGAAGCCGGCCGCTGGGTGGCCGGGCTGGAGGCTATGGGCTGGCAGACTGTGCATTTTTACCCAACTTCGGAGGCTTCTCCCTACGAGCTATCTTACTCCGACGAGAACGAAATGACTTGGGGACAAATGCAGGTGCTGGCGGATTTGGTCGAGAAACGAGAAACAAACGCTAATTCTAAGCCGATCGCGATTGTAGCTACCGAAAGAGCTCTCCAGTCTCACTTGCCCCCACCGGATGCTTTTGAACCCTACTGTCTGACGCTGAAGCGAGGTGCGGTTCAAGACTCAAAGATACTGGATCGTCAACTGGTATCGATGGGGTACGATCGGGTGAATCTGGTGGAAATGGAGGGCCAGTGGAGTCGCCGGGGCGATATTGTCGATGTCTTTCCGGTAGCGGCGGAGTTGCCAGTGCGGCTGGAGTGGTTTGGGGATGATTTGGAGCAAATTCGGGAGTTCGATCCATCTTCGCAGCGATCGCTCGATAAGGTAGATCGATTAGTTTTAACTCCCACTAATTTTAACACAATTATTAAAGCAGTTTTATCTGAAAAAAATATTGACGAAATTAACCAACTAGGCTCTGTAGATCCAGAAAATGAAGCCGAAAAATTTGTCCGCAGACTGTTGGGTTTAGCGTTCGAGCAACCTGCATCTTTGTTGGATTATTTGACAGAAAATACTTTAGTTGTTATTGACGAACCGCAAGGGTGCGAAGGTCACAGCGACCGCTGGTATGAGAATGCACAGGAACAGTGGAATAATTGCAATCGGGAATCGGCAGTTGCTGAGGCGGGAACAGAAAAGTTGCCAATTGCTAATTTGAAAGTTCCGAAAATTCACCGAACTTTTGCTGAATCTATGGCAGATGTCGCAGCTTTCGAGAGGCTAGAACTTTCAGAATTGGCAGAAGATTCTACGGCTAAAAAACTTCAAAGCTCTGCGGAGGGCGACCAGCTACCGTCTGCGATTAATTTGGCTTCTCGGCCTGTGCCGGTGATGCCTCACCAATTTGCGAAGCTGTCTCAAATGCTCAGGGAAGAGCGCGATCGGGGTTTTACCATTTTTCTGGTTTCTGCTCAACCGAGTCGATCGGTTTCTCTGCTGTCGGAACACGACTGTCCGGCTCAGTTTGTGGTGAATCCGCGCGATTATTTGGCGATCGATAAGTTGCAATTGCAGCACGTTCCGGTTGCTTTGAAGTACAGCGGTTTAGCAGAATTGGAAGGTTTTATTCTGCCGACTTTTCGGATTGTTTTAATTACCGATCGGGAATTTTACGGTCAGCATTCTTTGGCTACTTTTAGCTACGTCCGCAAGCGCCGCCGCGCTGCTTCTAAGCAAGTAGACCCGAATAAATTAAGCCCTGGTGATTATGTGGTTCACCGCCAGCACGGAGTGGGTAAATTTCTCAAGTTAGAACGCTTGACGATCGATCGCGAAACTCGCGAATATTTGGTGCTGCAATACGCTGACGGTACTCTGAGGGTGGCGGCAGATCAATTGGGCTCGTTGTCGCGGTTTCGGACTGTAGGCGATAAAGTACCGGATTTAAACAAGCTGACAGGTCAAACTTGGGAAAAAACTAAAACAAAGGTTCGCAAAGCTGTTAAAAAATTGGCAGTGGATTTGCTGAATCTTTATGCTAAAAGAGCTAAACAAACAGGTTACGCTTTTCCTCCTGATATGCCTTGGCAACAAGAATTAGAGGATTCTTTTCCTTACCAACCAACCCCGGATCAGTTGAAGGCAACTCAGGATGTGAAACGCGACATGGAGGGCGATCGACCGATGGATCGCTTGGTCTGCGGCGATGTTGGTTTTGGTAAGACAGAAGTTGCTCTGAGAGCAATTTTTAAGGCTGTTACGGCGGGCAAGCAGGTGGCTTTGCTCGCGCCGACGACGATTTTGACCCAACAGCACTATCACACGCTCTCGGAGCGTTTTTCCCCTTATCCGATCGAAGTTGGTTTGCTCAATCGCTTTCGCACAGAAACCGAGCGCCGGGAGATTCACAAGCGTTTGGCGACTGGGGAATTAGATGTGATTGTCGGTACTCAAGCTGTTTTGAGCAAGGCAATTAAATTTCGGGATTTGGGCTTGTTGGTGGTGGATGAAGAACAGCGGTTTGGAGTTAAGCAAAAGGAAGCAATTAAATCTCTCAAAACAGAGGTAGATGTTCTGACTCTGACAGCAACGCCGATTCCCCGGACTTTGTATATGTCGCTGTCGGGGATTCGCGAGATGAGTTTGATTTCGACTCCGCCTCCCAGCAGGCGCCCGATTCAGACGCATTTGGCTCCCTATAACCCGGAAACGGTGCGATCGGCAATTCGTCAAGAATTGGACAGGGGCGGCCAGGTGTTTTATGTGGTGCCGCGGATTGAGGGGATTGATGAGTTGGCCACTCAGTTGCAGGAGATGGTTCCGTCTGCCAGAATTGCGATCGCCCACGGTCAAATGGATGCTTCGGAATTAGAATCGGTCATGCTGACTTTCAGTGCGGCAGATTTCGATATTTTGGTGTGCACGACGATTATTGAGTCGGGTTTGGATATTCCGCGAGTAAATACCATTTTAATTGAAGACGCGCAGAAGTTTGGTTTGGGTCAGCTTTACCAGTTGCGGGGACGGGTGGGACGCGCGGGGATTCAAGCTCATGCTTGGCTGTTTTATCCGAAGCAGAACCAACTGTCTGATGCTGCAAGGCAGCGGCTGCGGGCAATTCAAGAGTTCGCGCAGTTGGGATCAGGCTATCAGTTAGCTGTGCGAGATATGGAAATTCGTGGTTCGGGTGATGTTTTGGGTACTGAACAGTCGGGTCAAATGGAGGCGATCGGTTTTGATTTGTATGCTGAAATGTTAGAGGAGGCTATTCGGGAAATTAAGGGTCAGGAAATTCCGAAAGTTGAGGACGCGCAAATCGACCTCACTTTGACGGCATTTATTCCTGCCGATTACATCGCAGATTTGGATCAAAAGATGAGCGCTTACCGATCTGTGGCTTCTGCTAATAACTCAGAAGAGTTACAGCAGATTCAGGCTGATTGGTGCGATCGTTATGGGCCAATTCCTCTGCCAGCCCAGCAACTTATCCGTGTTGTCGAACTCAAACAAATCGCTAAAAAAATCGGTTTTTCTCGGATCAAACCGGAGAATAAGCAGAACATAGTTTTGGAAACTGCGATGGAAGAGCCTGCTTGGAATTTGCTCAAGGCTAATTTGCCGGAACATTTGCGCTCTCGTTTTGTCTACAGCAAGGGGAAGGTTACTATTCGGGGTATGGCGGTTTTGACGGCCCAAAAGCAATTGGATAATTTGATTGATTGGCTGGGTAAAATGCAGGGCGCTTTGCCGGAATCCAATCTTTGATTTTAATATATAATCCCCAAATCTCGCGCACCGCCGAAACCACAGAATAATACCGATGGAACCATAAAAAATATTACTGCTGTTTTCATGATGGTTTTAGCGACAGAAAGGATTAAAATCGTGAAAAAGTTAGTGATTATTTTTTGGGCGATAGCGCTAGCGCAAGGAGTACCAATGGCGGTTCAATCTCAACAAATAATTGACCCGATCGATAGGGTTGTGAGTGCAGGATTGATGAATAAAGATGCTAGTGGTAATTTTAATGCTGATGGCATTGTCAGTCGCGCCGATTTGGCGATGATTTTAGTAAAAACTTTTGGTTTGGAACGGCGGAAAACCGCTCAGAAACCGGATAGGGAATTGCCGGATGTACCGAAAAGTTACTGGGCTTACAGTGCGATTCAAACTGCTTTGAAAACGGGAACGATGAGCGGATATCGCGACGGAATGTTTTTCCCAAATCAAAAGGTGACTCGCGCTGAAGCTTTGGCGATTTTTGCTCAAGCTTACGGGGTTTTTCAATTTCCCGATCCCAGCATTTCCGAAATTTTAGCTAACTATCCAGATGCAGGCGAAATCCCTAATTGGGCTAGAAAGTCTATGGCTACTGCACTTTATGAAGGGTTTGTTAACATTGATCTGGCAACTAATAAGATTAATCCTTTGAAACCGATGACTCGTGGGGATATCGCTTACGCTTTGAGCAAGTATTTGGAGCGGCAAGTAAGACCCACTTCTTTGCCTGTCCCGGACGAGGAGCCTCCCGATCGCGGGGTGGGAAGGTGATAGTGTTGAGTTGTGAGTTAAAAAGTCGATCGCCCACAATGCAAAATCCCGGAGATTTGGTGACTGTAAAAGCAGCCATCAAACCCCCAGGATTTAAGTTTTTCCTCTTAAACGAGGCTCAAATTATCCCCAGTGAGCTTTAACTCAATCAGCAGTAGCCAATTCGGTACTGGCGCCACCGCGCTTCCGCGTCAGGGTATTGAAAAGCATCTGACCGACAGCTTTAATTAAATTGCCTTCTAACTCCATAAACATCTTCATGTTCATGCCAAAAGCTGCATTAGCTTCGTCAACAATTCTCTCTGCTGTTGCTTCGTCAATCGGCAGTTCGTTCATTGCCTGACGGTAGTTAGCTTTGAATTCTTTTTCATCAGGAATATCCTGGAATTCATAGAAAGCAGTGCCTTCTCCCTCGGAAAGATTCATCCCGCGCTGGGCAATTCCCTTGAGGATTTGTCCGCCGGATAAATCGCCAAGGTAGCGAGTGTAAGAGTGAGCTACTAACAGTTCCGGTGCGGTCGCAGAAATCTCGTGAATGCGCTGCACATAAGCTTTAGCTGCGGCTGACGGAGCTACTTGTTCCCGCCAATTCGCACCGTAGTAGTAAAATAAATCTTGCTCTAAGCTTTGTTTGCGATTCAACTCAGAAAAGTTAATTTTTGAAACAACCGGATGCTGCTTTTGGCGTTCCATTTCCTCTTCCATTGCCGAGTAGACAAAGTAGAGGTTTCCTACTAACTTCCGGTAAGAAGTTTTTTCTACAACGCCTTTTAAAAAACACTTGACAAAACCGACGTTTTCTGCCATTGTGTGGGACTTTTTCGTTCCCTCACGCAATTTGGTCGCTAAATTGATGCTCATGCTATATTGTCCAACCTTCTATTTTTGTGGTAGTTGATGGATGCGCCAAAAATCTAAAATTTACCTAAGTGTTTACCTTAGATCGATTTGATGAGAGATTGTATTAATTTTTATAACAAAACCTAGAGAAATTAAACGGCCCTGATGTCCGATCGCCCGAAAGGGCAGAAGGCATCAGGGCCGCAAAAGTTTAGTCATTAGTCCTCAGCTATTAGCTGTTAGCTAACGACTGACGACTAATGGCTAATTTAGATGTCCAAGTCGAGGAGGTTGAGTTTGGGGCCGTAGGTTTCGATGAATTCGCGGCGGGGGGCGACACGATCGCCCATTAAGATCGTAAAGATGCGATCGGCTTCAGCAGCGTCTTCAATTTCCACCCGTTTCAGCGTCCGAGTTTCTGGGTTCATCGTCGTATCCCACAACTGTGTCGGCATCATTTCACCCAAACCTTTGAACCGCTGAATGGTGTAGTTAGCATTCGCCGGAAATTCATTGCGGATGAGATTGTTCATTTCGCGATCGCTGTAACAGTAGTAATGATTGCGTCCCCGTTCCACTTTATAGAGAGGAGGACAAGCAATATAGATGTAACCTTGTTCTACAAGTGCCCGCTGATAGCGGTAGAAGAAAGTCAGCAATAGCGTGCGGATGTGGGCACCATCCACGTCAGCGTCAGTCATAATTACGATGTGGTGATACCGCAATTGACCCGGATCGAATTCTTCGCCTTTGATGCCCAAACCCAGGGCTGTAATTAACGATTGAATTTCGTTATTTTTGTAGATTTTGGCATCGTCGGTTTTCTCAATGTTGAGAATTTTACCGCGCAAAGGCAGGATTGCTTGGAATTGGCGATCGCGCCCTTGTTTGGCACTGTTATGGACAAAAATTCCCGCCCCTAATGCAAAGTTGTGACTGTTGGGCACTTCGATGTCGTAGACATCGTACCGCTCCTCCAAATGTTCGATCTTGACAACCCGGTGGTTGTAATTCCGAACCGCTTGGCGAGCATATAGTGCATCACCATTAAAGTAGCGATCGCAAAAACTCTCATACTTCAACAAACACTTATCTTTTTTCGTGCGGCGGTAGATATTGTAATAATCAACATCAATCCACCCCATTTTCATCTCAACAGCCTTCAAAGCTTCAAGAGTTTTGCGGTAATAAGTTTCGTTCAAAGCTTCTTTACGTTTCTGGCGAAACTCCGGCGTCCACTGTTCCTTAGTTTTTTCGCGCCGCCAGTCCAACAAATTCTCATCTTGCCACTGCTCTTTCGCAAATTGCGAATTAGTCTGCCGCGCTTCAGGATTGTTAGCAAAATGATTGCGAACCCGTTCCGACTGAGCCAAACGGTTTTCTTCGGAACTCCAATACTCTTGCTGGGCTTGGTTCAGCAGTTCATTATTCTGCTGGCGATAAGTTTCATCAGTATCGTAAAACTCCCGCCACTTGCTCGTCATGTAAGCTTTATACTCTTCATCTTCCCACTGAGCTTTCGCCTGTTCTGAAAGAATTTGTCGCGTTTCGGGCTGCCGCATCCGCTCTTTCATCATCGCCCGAAATTCATCGGTCATGTGAGCTTGACGGCTCTTTTCAATGACATCGGGCCTGTGCAAGGTTTTCTCAAGGTTCGCGCGGTGAAGAGCCAAGTGATCCTCAGCAGGCAATCGCTGAATATTTGTCGGATTGTTGTTGAGTTTGTTAAAGTCAACGTGATGGCGGTGATTGCCGTCAGATGCGAGATAAACGCCGTGTTTCAGGTTGTAGAAATCCGCTAAAAGATGGGTGTAAATCCACTTATCACTGTTGGGATTCCAAACCATTTCGTAACCGTTAAGTCCCTGACCCTGTTTGGTTTTTTCCGACAACTTGCTGTGGAACGGCATTAATGAATCTTCCGGTGTCAGCATGGCGGCTGCTTTGTAAGTGCCATCCCGCAACATGAATGGATGGTCGGGAGTGCAAGTTATTGTCTCCCCATTGTCTAATGTCAGTTTGACAACTTCAGCATTTGCTTTAGTCATCCGAGCATTAGTTATTCGCTCAAACCCGATGTTTCCACTCTCGCGAATGGTGTAGCAAAAGTGTTCTTTGCCTTCTGCTTGTTCGTCAACTATCTGTTTGATAGTTTTTGTCGTACCGTCAGCTAATTTTATTTCTTGAGACGAAAAAAAACAGCCCCCCGCGGAATCGCCCTCGACCAGGTATATCTCAGACAGGGCGGGGTCTCTGGAGCTACAGTCCGCTAATTTTCCAGGCAAAGGAGACGATTCTAAGACTGATTTGCGGCGGACTAAATCGCGGGCACGACGGGCTGCTTCAGCGGCCTTAAATGCCTGAATTGCTTTTTCCAAAATAGCGTCGGCTACTTGGGGGCGAAACTCTAAATATTCTGTCAATACTTCGCCTACCAAGGAATCGACAATTCCCCGGACTTCGGTATTGCCCAGTTTAGTTTTAGTTTGGCCTTCAAATTCCGGGTCTGGGACTTTGACCGAAATCACTGCTGTCAAACCTTCGCGAACGTTTTCGCCGGCGAGGTTAGGCTCGTTTTCTTTGATTTTGTTGCGCTTGCGGGCGATCGAATTCATCGTCCGCGTCAAAACAGCCTTCAAACCTTCTAAGTGCGTGCCACCGTCGATCGTCCGAATGTTGTTAGCAAAACCGAGAACATTGTCGCTAAAAGCATCGACGCACCACTGCAAAGCCACTTCTATCTGCACGTTGTTGCGTTCTCCTTGCACGTAAATCACTTCTTCGTGCAGAGGCTGCTTTTCGCGGTTCATGTAGGCAATATATTCCTTGATTCCGCCCTCATAACAGTATGTTTCGATGCGAGGTTCGCTACTTTTGAGCAGTTCCAAACGGTGGTCGCTAAACGTAATTCTCACGCCCGCATTCAAGTAACCCAATTCTCGCAAGCGCCCGGCGAGTGTAGTGTAATCAAACTCAATGCCTGTGCTAAATATTTGAGTATCTGGCAAGAAAGAAACTGAAGTGCCGGTGCGAGTGCCTTTGTTGGGCTTGGCATTAAGTTCAGTAACTGGATTGCCTCTTTCGTAGCGCTGTAAATGTTCTTTTTGGTCGCGCCAAACTGTCACTTCTACCCACTCGGACAGGGCGTTAACAACAGAAATACCTACACCGTGCAATCCTCCCGAAACCTTGTAGCCACCACCGCCAAATTTACCGCCGGCGTGAAGTACAGTCATTACTGTTTCTATTCCCGATTTGCCAGTCTTGGCAACGATGCCGGTCGGAATACCCCGGCCGTCGTCTGTCACGGTAACGGAACCATCGGCGTTGATGTCAATCTCGATGTGAGTGCAGTGGCCAGCCAGCGCCTCATCTATGGAATTGTCCACAACCTCGTAAACTAGATGGTGGAGTCCTCGCGGGCCGGTGGTACCGATGTACATCCCCGGCCGTTTACGGACTGCTTCGAGACCTTCGAGAACTTGAATCTGGTCGGCGCTGTAGCTGCTGGTCATACAAAAATAGCTCCAATAATGAGGCCTAAAGCCCCGAAAGCTTCTAAAATGGGAAAACTCCTAAAATTATAGCACAAAACCGTTAAAGGCGATGCTAGGGCTTTCTGAAGGGAAATTTATCGTGGGGAGGGAGGGGAATAGTTTTGAGATTGGTTGAGGACTGCCCAGGCCGATCGCGGTGAATCAGTGAATGGAGACAGGGGAAAGCATTGATAGGAGAGGATTTGAGAGTTTTTATAGGGAAATGTGCGACAGCTTATGCCTAGATTAATTACGATTTGCGGGGCGACGGCGACGGGGAAGTCGGGAGTGGCTTTGGCTTTGGCGGGGCGGCTGCAATCCTCGATCCTGAGTGCGGACTCGCGTCAAGTGTACCGCGAATTTGACATCGGAACCGCAAAACCGACGGCGGTCGATCGCGCCTGTGTACCGCATCACTTAATTGACATCTACGATCCCACAGAAACTCTGACACTAGCAGATTACCAGCAACAAGCTCAAAATTTCATTGCTGCTGTCGATTTTCCTGTTTCTCCCCCCCTGTTGTTGGTGGGAGGGACGGGCTTATATATTAAGTCTGTAGTCAGGGGTTTGAAAATTCCGAGGGTAGCACCGATGCCCGAATTGCGATCGCAACTTGCGGAACTCGGACAATCTCAATGTTACGCGATGTTGCAGCAAGTTGATCGCTCTGCCGCTAAGAAAATTCACCTCAATGACCCAGTAAGAACTTTAAGAGCACTGGAAGTATTTTATGTCACTGGTCGCCCTATATCGGAACAGCAGGGCGAAAATCCTCCCAATTATCCTATTTTACAAATTGGGTTGGATTGTGATATTGATGTTTTGGTCGATCGTATCAAACAGCGCACAGAACAAATGCTAGAACGCGGTTGGATTGCTGAAGTAGAATATTTGTGTAAAAAATACGGCTGCGACTTGCCACTATTGAACACACTGGGTTATCAGGAAATGAAACAATATTTGGCTGGCGATATTAAGCTGGAAGAAGCCAAAGAATTAACAATTTTGCACACGCGGCAATTTGCCAAGAGACAGCGCACCTGGTTTCGGGCCTATCCTGAAATTGAATGGTTTGATGTTAGCACGCCTGATTTATTGGAGCGAGTTTGGCAGAGAGTGCAGGAGTTTATTAATTGATTTTATGTCTAAATTAAAGATTTTTTAACCGCAGATGCACGCTGATTAACGCTGATGTAATTTAAAGGGACTTGCTAGTTTTTTAACTAAAGTAAGTGGGATTTTTACGTTAACTTTGACTGAGTAAAATCTCTCTAATTCTTTGCCGAAACAAACGCACAGCCGCCCGCTGTCCGACTGTTCTGCTTTGTTCGATGAAACCCGGAATTTCGGCAACGGGTAATAAGGGAAAAGCTAAACTGATCTCGCACACTTCATATTTCCCTTGTACAAGTTGATAAACTTGCAGAGATTCCCGGCGATACCTCCAAATTTCGGGCACGCCAATTGCAGCATAAAGTGTAAACTTATTCACAGATGAATTCGTGTAATCCGACTCGATAGCTAAATCCGGCGGCGGGTCATTTGGGAGGTTGATATCTCTTTTACCTCTGACGCTGGCTTCATTTTGAATGTAGAAACAAGTATCAGGTTCGACAGCACGAGTTAAATCTTCCCGTTCCAGAGTCAGAGAACCAGCTTTCATCACTTCGATTTCTAGCTCGTCTGCTGTAGCTTCAATAAAGCTTTCTATCAGTCCTTTCGGAACTTCATGTTCTAGATGTGGCATCCTGATTTCTAATACTCCTCCATCGTAAGCAATTCTCCAAGCTCTATCGTCCCCAACATCTGCCAGCAATGCTTTAAAAGTTGACCAACTGACACCTTTTAAAATAACGCGGTTTTCTGGGGTAGTTTGCTGCTCTACGGGAGTTGATGTTGTTGTTACCATTTAACCATTCCTTGGTAGCTTCATCAATTTTTATTGTAGACGGTAATAAAATATTTTTTCTCGTTCCCAGGCTCTGCCTGGGAATGCCTGAATCCGAGGCTCAGCCTCGGGGGAATAGGGAGGCAGAGCCTCCTGATCTGCGTTCCTAGGCAGAGCCTAGAAACGAGGGGAAACGAGGGGAAATCCGTCAATTAACTGTACAAACTCGCCACATATTCGCCATAACCGTTATAGGGCAAAGTTGGTCGAGTTTCCCACGACCAACTGCTACCGGGACCGACTATGCGTTCGCTGGCCTGCGACCATCTGGGGTGAGGTTTGTCGGGTTCGACATTTGCTTCAAAGGCGTATTCGTTAGGACCGACTGTATTCCAAAAAGTGGCTGGCTGTTGTTCGACAAATTCAATTTTTACGATCGACTTTGCGCCCTTAAAACCGTATTTCCAAGGAATCACTTGGCGCAGTGGCGCACCATTTTGCTTAGGTAATTGTCGGCCGTACAAGCCTGTGGCAAAAAATGCTAAATCGTTGGCCATTTCTTCAATTCGTAGGCCTTCGGTGTACGGCCAAGGATAAAATTGCGACATCAAACCGGGGCCGGGAGTAATTTTGGGGTCGTAAAATGAGGTAAAGCGAACGAATTTAGCCTTCGATTGCGGTTCGACATCAGCCATCAGTAATTTCATGGGAAATCCGACCCAAGGAACTACCATCGCCCAGGCTTCTACACAGCGAAATCGATAAACTCGTTCTTCGATAGGAAATTTTTTGTTGAGGTCGTCAATATCATAAGTGCGGGGATTTTTTACTAAACCGCCTACTTCTACTTTCCAGTTTTCTGTTGGCAAAGCTTGAGCGGCTTGCCAAATAGATTTTGTGCCGCCGTATTCGTAAAAATTGTTGTATTTTGTAGCTAAGGCTTCGTCGGTAATCGCTCGATCGACTTTCGCAAAGTCGGGATTCCGGCTCAAGCCCGAATATGCTTGGGTTGAGCTTTGATCCAGAGCAGTTTTTGAGCTAGTATTGCTTTGGCAGCCTGTCAGCGGCAGCAGCGAAGCTGTCACGCCGGCACCAATTAAATTTGTCATGAAGCGGCGACGGTTGAGAAAGGCTGTTTCTGGGGTAATTTGGGGTTCGAGAATTTCCCAAGATTTGGGAACGCGAATTAAAGGCATAAGTAATAGCTAAAAGTTAGTAGTTAGTTGGACGAAAGTTGCCTAAGTTTTAATCTGTTAGTCGATTTGAGATGGGAATTTTGAACTTTTAGATTCACTCCATTGAACAAAGAATCGCGGATATTTGACAAGATCTCGCGATTGATTTGGTGCGAGCGCACTGAAAGTATTCGCAATGACAGTATAACGTAATTCGGTAACAGCGAATCCCGCCGATCGCTCGAATGAGCTCGGTACGATCAACCTATTAAACCTCGCTCGCAGGAAAGTCAGCAATAATTTACGCGCGATCGACGGCAGCAATTGTGGCGAAAATCTGGGAAACAATTATGATCAAGCAAAGATTCCAATTAATTATTTAGTTTGTCCACAGGAAGCGGCACGCACCGCCCCGCTTTCCTCCCCCACCAGCAACCATGTCGGACGGGGGTCTCCAGCGGAAAGATAAATGAGTTACTGCATCAATCCCCATTGCCAGAACCCCCAAAATCTAGATCGCGCGACAGTCTGCAAAAGTTGCGAGTCGAATTTGCTGCTAAAAGGTCGCTACCGAGTCTTTCACACCCTCGGTCAAAGTCTCACTTGCCGCACCTTCTTAGCAGTCGATGAAGACCAACCTTCGCAGCCCCGCTGCGTCATTCAACAGTTCTGCGGATCAGCAGCCGCAGACGGTCAAAACCAGCTAAACCGGACATTTCTCGGCTCAGCCTCAGTTCTCGATGAGTTGGGCAAACATCCCCAAATACCGAAACTGCGGGCATCTTTTGAACTCGAAGGTTGCCAGTATTTGGTGCAAGAATACATCGAAGGTCGCAATTTAGCCGATCGGCTTTCAGAAAAAGGCGTTGTTAAAGAAATTCAAATTTGGTATCTGCTGAGCGAATTGTTGCCAGTCCTGCAATTTGTTCACGAAAATCAACTGATTCACGGAGATATCAAACCGTCCAATATTATTCACCGGAAAACTCCCCAAGCATCCCCAGCTTTGGCAGGGAAAGAGGATTTACATTCCGTGTCTCAGGAAAGTGCCTCTGGGCTAGTTTTAGTCGATTTCGGCGCGGCAATTCCGGCAAACAGCGGGCCGCTCAAAACAGAAACGGTGACAGGTTCTGCGGAATACGCGGCCCCGGAACAAATTAAAGGCAAAGCGATTAAGAGCAGCGACATCTACAGTTTGGGCGTCACTTGCATTCACTTGTTAACGGGAATGTCGCCCTTTGATTTGTTTGACATCAAAGCCGAGAGTTGGGCTTGGAGGCATTATTTGAAAGTACCAGTTTCGGCGCGACTCGGCCGCATTCTGGATAAAATGGTGCAGCGAGAACCATCAAAACGCTATCGATCAACCGAGGCTATTCTCACAGACATGAAATACGGCCCGGCACCGGTAGACGTGATTCTCAGCAAACCCAAGTGGACTTTGGCCATGTGGGGAGCAAGTACGGTTGCCCTGCTGTCCGTAGTGCTGGGTTCTCGCTTGCCATCTCCAGCACCGCAGGCTTTCACTTCTTCTGAGCCTGTTTCTAGCATTCCCGAAATTCGGTTCAATCCGCCCCCGATGCAGGATTTCCGGGGTCAGGCATCGCAGTCACGGCCAGCAGTGCGGACTCTGGCGGATCAAGACAAAAACCCGGTTTGGGCGGTAGCAGTCGCTCCCAAGGGTCGCGTGATTGTCAGCGGGAACAACGACGGCACAATTCACCTGCTGCACAAGCGTCACGGCAAGCTGCTCAAGGTTTTAGCAGGACATTTGGGGCCTGTGTGGTCGGTGGCCGTCAGTCCCGACGGCAGGACGATCGCCAGCGGCGGCGTTGACGGTACGATTAAATTGTGGAATTTCTATTCTGGCCGGTTAATTCAGACTTTGGACGGACACCAAGACGGCGTGTTCTCGGTGGTTTTCAGTCCCGACAGCAAAACCGTAGCCAGTGTCGGTAAGGACAAAACTTTGAAGCTGTGGCAAGTCGAAGGCGGGACTGAGTTGGAAACTCTTAAGCGGGTTTTTGACGAGGTGCAGTCGGTGGCTTTCAGTCCCGATCAAGAAACCTTGGCGATCGGCAGCAGCGACGGTAAGATCAGCCTGTGGAACTGGCAGACTGGGGAATTGAAAGAAACTCTTTCGGGTCATTCCGAGGGAGTTTGGTCTCTGGCCATCAGCCCGGACGGTCAAACTCTCGCCAGCGGCAGTTGGGACAAGACGGTGAAGTTGTGGGATATCAGCCCCAATAATCAGTCCGGGCAGCCCAACGGTTATCTGCTGCGGACTTTGATCGGCCATTCCGACAAGGTTAAGTCCTTGGCTTTCAGTCCCGACGGAGACAAGCTAGCCAGCGCCGATTTGAGCGGGACTATCAAGCTGTGGCGGATGGGTTCGGGCGAAATGACGGGCACGCTGAAGGGTCATTCTACTTGGGTGGAATTGGCTTTTAATCCTCAAGACAAAACTCTGATCAGCGGCAGTTTTGACGACACGATTAAGGTGTGGCGGCTGTCTCCTTAATTTGTTCGATTGTCCGCGCTATAAAATTATTAGAATCCCCAACCAGAATCTTTAATTTTGGTTGGGGATTATGATAATCGGCGATTGAAATCGCTGCTGGTGTACAAACTTTTATCCACTCCAAGCTGACTAAAGTATATATTTAGGCAGTCCCGCCGTTAACGCGGATATTTTGTCCGGTAATCCACCGGGCTTGTTCGCTGCACAAAAAAGCCGTCACATCGGCAATGTCTTCAACTTTTCCGAGTCTTCCCAAAGCAGCCATTTGAGTAAATCTTTGTATTTGTTCGGCGGTTTTGCCGACTGTAAAAAGTTCTGTATCCGTTGGGCCCGGAGAAATCACATTAACTGTAATTTGGCGATCGCCCAATTCCTTCGCCAGCGATCGAGTTAGCTGTTCCACCGCGCCTTTTGTCGCCACGTAAGCCCCGTAAGTTGGCAGTAGCATCACCGTTGTCGAACTGGAAAAATTGACAATTCTTCCTCCGTCTGCCATCCGTTTAGCAGCTTCTTGACAAGCAAAAAACGTACCTTTGACGTTAATTGCAAAAAGATTATCAAACTCTGCTTCGGTAACTTCCGCTACAGGTTTGTAAAGAATTACTCCCGCATTATTGACTAAAATATCGACTTGTGAATAGGTTTCCAGAGTGCGATCGAACAAATCGCGAATTTCTGCGGTTTTGCTGACATCGGCTTGCACGGCTAATGCTTTGCCGCCTGCTGCTTCAATTGCTGACACGACATCTTTAGCCTGCTCTGCGCCTCTGGCGTAGTTGACGACAACTGATGCGCCTTCTTGGGATAATCGGAGGGCGATCGCGCGTCCAATTCCCCGCGATGCACCAGTCACTATTGCCACTTTTCCTGCTAGTGATGCCATGAGATTTCCTCTGCAATTAGCGTTGATGCTGGTTCAAAATAATCATACTATTTTTTTCCGCATTCCGGTAGAGAAACAAATTTAAACTCTCTAATAGCCATAATTTTCCTAGAAATCGCGGTTGCTAACTAACACTTGTGGTAAAGTAGTGTCGGCTGTTAAAGTAAAATCTATGAGCGTAAATTCCGAGTTAGCAGAGCAGTATTTGTCCGCAGGCGACAGCCTCCAGAAATCAGGAAAACTTGACGAGGCGATCGCTCAATATCAAAAATTACTAGCCATTCAAGCGGATAGTGCGATCGCGCTCAACAAGATCGCTGAAGTTTACTATGCTCAACAAAAATTTGCCGAGGCGATCGCCTCCTGTTACCAAGCACTTCGCCAGCAACCCAATTTCGCCGCCGCCTACAAAACTATAGGCAATATCCTGCAAGCCCAAGACAAAATAGACGCGGCGATTCGTGCATACTCAAAGGCGATCGAATTCGACCCTAATTTTGTCGAAGCATATGTTAATTTGGGCAGTATGTTTTACAAACAAGGTCAGCTCGATGACGCCATAACTTACTATCAAAAATCTATTGTTATTCAACCCGATCTAGCCGTCGCTTATTGGAATTTAGGCAAAAGTTTGGAAGAGCAAGGTCGAATCAATGAAGGTTTATTTTATCAAAAAAAAGCTCTTAATTTACAGCCGGAGTTAGAAGGTAGAAGCAATTTAGTAAAAAATCACACTTACTGAATAGGAATGCTATAGTCGGAATAATTCAATCATTAACGATGCAAGCTGGATCGAAATGGAAATTAACCAGAATCCGCTCGAATTCCTAACGGCTAAAGTACAAAAAGCTGTTGCCGATACCCAAAACTTAGCCAACGAAATCGCTGCTAAAGTTGAGGAAAGTGCAACTGTATTAACGGCGTGGGGACAATCAGCGCCAAGTTCAATTGTTAGTGCCGGGGCGATCGCCACTCAAGAAGCTTTTAAAATAGCACATAACATCCGTTTTGAGAACCTGCCAAGAAATCTGCAATCCAAATTTGCTAGGGCTGGGATGCGTGACGGAATGCGAGATGTGCAAGAAGCAGCAAAAGTATTTGAATCCATACCCGCCCAAATTCGTGCCCAAGGCCCAGAAGCAATTCGCAACTTCTGTCAAGATAAAGATTGGAGTCACATCCAAGCCCACGTCAATGGAGGCCCAAGTGAAGCTGCTAACGGGATTTTTGAATATTTTTGGGTAAATCGTGCTCGCGGTGGTAAAGACATGACTGCTGCAGAATTAGCAGTCGCTAAGCAAGTTTTAGCGGATGCAGCGTTTAAAGCAGCAGTTGCGGAAATCGTTGGGGCTGCAATGAAAGGGGCGATCGCCGCAGCAGTAATTGAGTTAATATTTTCTATCTTAGAAAACTCGCTATTGTGCGTGGAAGGCAAAATTACCCAGTCAGAGTTAGTCGAACAAGTTGCCACCGCCACCGCCAAAGCTGGGATTGCTGGTGGTGTTATTACTGGCATTCTGTTAACACTGTGCATGATATTTCCCCCCATTGCTGCGCTTTTAGGTGCAGCAGCGATGCCCTTGGCGGTTGCAGGTATTGGTTTTATGGGAATTCGTGCCTGGGAAATCTTTTGTCACGGCGATCGACTATTTGGTATTACTGAACAAACACAAAAATTTCTGGGAATGACTGAACAGTTGACAGTTAACAGTTGACAGTTATGATACCCGAATCAAACCGTTTATGAGGCGCGGATTTAAGAGTCTATTCATGATAGTTATTTAGGTCCGCGCTTTTTTTTTGCGGTTGCTTGTAGCAACATTTTTAGATGATTGGGAAACATAAAATAGTATGGATTCAGTAGAAAAAAAACAAGATCAGCAGCATCCGCAATACAAGCGCGATCGAGCCAGTGTCAATACTTTATTAGCAGGAGAAGCAACCGACTACAATTTATCGGAATTAGCAAGATTAATAATTCGCTACCGAGGCTTTCCCGGTGCTAGAGATATTCAATTAGACTTAAAAAAAGTCTTGCAAAAATGGAATCATACCGAAGAAACTCTTTACGAAAAAACCCGTAAAATTCACGCCACAGGTGAGGTTTACAGGAAACAAAAAAGCGATCAAGAAGATTGGGTTTAATCTCAAATCTCGCTTAAATACCTGCTCTATCTCTTACATGAAAAAGGCTATATTATGAAAGCTTAGAAGTGAACTAGCGATCGAAATTAATGAGTAATTTTAGGCCTCGGAGCCGGTGCACCTCGCAGCATTCCTTCTGTACTGAGGTCTTCATCAATTTCTTCCCAGTGAATGCCATAGCCTCCTCCACATACTTCCCATTTTTCCCTTTGATCAGGCGTTGCATGAAACAATCTTGGATACCAAATTAAAGGCACGGTAATGATTCGTCCATCCATCAAATCAACACTAATGGTTTCTTCTGTAAAATGAATGTGCTTAACTCTCTCGTCCGCTCGAATCGCCAAAATACCCATACCAAGCCTCCAATAGCGTTTGTTTATTTTCTTGTACTACCGACTCTATTTTACGAAGTTCTTTAGCACTAAAACCAAGGTTGTTTCCTAAACTGACTGGCTCCAACCAAAATTTAACCGATGATTTGTCTCTGTCAATATGAACATGAGGTGGTTCATTTGGTTCATGGCTGTAAAAGTAAAGTCGGTAAGGGCCTATTCGTAAAATAGTTGGCATAATTGCAGGTTATACAATATTTCAATGCGAATATCTGTATTTGGTTTTCTTTTATTCTTCTTCCATAATACGGGCGGTGTAAAATCAACTGGTTCCTAGGAAGAGCCTGGGAACCAGCAACAGTCAACAGTCAACAGTCAACAGTCAACAGTTAACTATTTTCAAACCATCTCTGGCGAAACTTGCATTGCCGGCTGCGGCTGGAATTGGAACAGCGAATAAACCACATTGCGGCGGATATCAGTCATCATGTCCAAGAACAGCTCGTAACCTTCAGTTTTGTACTCGATTAACGGGTCTTTCTGGCCGTAACCGCGCAGCCCTACAGACTCGCGCAAAGCATCCATTTGTTGCAAGTGTTCCCGCCACAAAGTATCAATTTGCTGCAAAATAAAGAACCGTTCCGCATCTCGCATCAATTCAGCTCGGATTGCATTAACTTCCGCTTCTTTTATGTCGTAAGCATTGCGGACTTGTTCGTGCAGGAATGTTTTAATTTCCTCAACGGACAAATCTTCTAGCTGATCCGGTGTCATGTCAGCGAGCAGATAAACAAATTCCTTCACCTTGCTCACAAGTTTGTCGAGTTCCCATTCTTCCGAAGGTAAATCGGGATTGATGTATGCTCCCACGATGTCGTCCATCGTCTGTTCGGCATATCTAATTACCTGTTCTTTGGAATCCAAACCTTCCAATACTCGGCGACGTTCCGCATAGATTGCTCGACGCTGATTGTTCATCACTTCGTCGTATTCAAATACCTGCTTGCGGATATCGTAATAGTAGGTTTCGACTTTTTTCTGAGCGCCTTCGAGGGAACCAGTCAGCATTTTAGATTCGATCGGCATATCTTCGTCAACACCGAAAGCCTTCATCAAACCGGCAACCCGTTCGCCGCCGAAAATCCTGAGCAAATTGTCTTCCAAACTCAAGAAAAACCGCGTAGAACCCGGGTCTCCTTGGCGTCCCGCCCGGCCGCGCAACTGATTGTCGATTCGGCGCGATTCGTGGCGTTCCGTACCGATGACGTGCAAGCCTCCCAACTGCACGACTTCATCATGTTCGGTGCTGGTAAAAGCATCGTATTCGCTGCGAGTTAAATTGTAAGCTTCCCGCAAATTTTGAATTACCGGGTCTTTTGTCGGCGCTTTTTCCGAAGCTATAGCCACGATATCATCGGCTTGCAATTCCGAGAGCGATCGCGCGCCGTACTCCTTCACCGCCAATTCCACGGCCGCCACGAGCATTTGTTTGGCATTGTTCGATAGTTCCGTCGGGAAAATCTGCGCCGAAGCTTTCCAAGACTTTACCTTTTTCTTAGTCGGATCAAAACCTTGAGGTGCGGAGCGACCACTAATACCCGGTACTTGCACCACCGAAAACCCCTCGTCATCTTCGGGTTGCACGATCCGGGGCATAAAATACTCCCGCAACTTCAGGCGCGCCATGTACTCAGAATTACCGCCCAAAATAATATCAGTACCGCGTCCCGCCATGTTTGTGGCGATCGTCACAGCGCCTTTGCGTCCGGCTTGAGCGATAATTTCCGATTCCCGCTCCACATTTTCCGGTTTAGCATTGAGCAAATTGTGAGGAATTTTCCTCTCCAGCAGCAGCCGCGACAGCAACTCCGACTTTTCCACGCTCGTAGTGCCCACCAGCACCGGCCGACCGATCTCGTGCATTTCCGCGCAGTCTTGGGCGATCGCATTCCACTTCCCAGCCTCCGCCTTGTAAACCATATCCGAAAGGTCTGTCCGGCTGGTAATGCGGTTAGTGGGAATCAGCGTCACTTCCAGATTGTAAATCTTCTCAAACTCTGTCTCTTCAGTCTTTGCCGTCCCAGTCATCCCCGACAGCTTCGGATAAAGCAAAAAGAAATTCTGATAAGTAATCGTCGCCAGCGTCTGAGTTTCCGGCTGAATTTCCGCCCGTTCCTTCGCTTCGATCGCCTGGTGCAAACCGTCACTCCAGCGGCGTCCCGGCATCACCCGGCCGGTAAACTCATCCACAATCACGACTTCGCGATCGGGATTGACGATGTAGTTAATATCCTTAATAAACAATTCCTTCGCCTTAATCGCATTAAAAATGTAATGCGCCCAAGGATCAGCCGGGTCGTACAAATCCGTAACACCCAACAACCGCTCCGCTTCACCAAACCCTTCATCGGTCAATAGCACATTCCGAGCCTTTTCGTCAACCTCGTAATGTTCTTCATTTTCCTTTCTCAGAGCAGCAGCTACCTCAGCCGCCCGTATATACTTCTCACTGGGGCGTTCCACCTGGCCGGAAATAATTAAAGGCGTCCGTGCTTCATCAATCAGCACCGAGTCAACCTCGTCAATCACACAGAAATTAAAAGGACGCTGCACTACATCTTCCATGACAGTAGCCATGTTGTCGCGCAAATAATCAAAGCCGACTTCGCTGTTAGTGGCGTAGGTAATATCGCAGCTATAATTTTTCTTTCGTTCCACCTGATCCATGCCCTGCTGAATCAGTCCCACAGTCAATCCCAGGAAGCGGTGTACCTGTCCCATCCATTCCGCGTCCCGTCTTGCGAGATAATCGTTGACAGTGATGATGTGTACGCCTTTACCGTTGAGGGCGTTGAGGTAAGCCGGCAGCGTCGCCACGAGAGTTTTGCCCTCACCGGTTTTCATTTCGGCAATTTGGCCTTTGTGCAGGATAATGCCCCCGAGGAGTTGGACATCAAAGTGGCGCAGCCCCAAAACCCGCTGTCCCGCTTCCCGCACCACTGCAAAAGCTTCCGGCAAGATTTCGTCTAGGATCTCTTTTTCTTCGTTGAGAGATTTAGCTTTTGCCAGACGTTGTTGAAACTCGGCCGTTTTTCCTCTGAGGCCGTCGTCTGAGAGTGCGCGGAAGTCTTCTTCCAAAATATTGATATCAGCTACCCAAGGCTGAAATTTTCTCAGTTTGCGCGCGTTGGGATCGCCTAGCAGATTTTTAAACATGGCAGGAGAGGCAGATTTTTAATAATTTAGCTATTAGCTTTCAGGGTTACGGGCTGTAGTGTTAGCCACAACATATACCTTTTCCGATTGTAGCAACCATTGGCTCTCCTGGGCCGTCGCTGCGGGCGAGCGACCGATTTTGGATTTTAGATTTTAGATTTTAGATTGAAGTTGGTGAATGTGAGCGAGGGCGCAGCTCAGGTATCGGTGCTTATTGACAATTGCAGAGCATAACAGGCAAGATGCCTGTTCCACAATAGATTAATGTTTTTGTTGGATTAATTTCAGCAACAGGCAAGATGCCTGTTCCACAAGAGGTTAATGTTTTTGTCGGGAGTAGGGGGTTGGACCCCAGATCCCGCCCGATCGCCCTTATTGAAAAAGCTGTCACATCTCAGATCAAATTAACCCTCGTTTTAAACAGGCCGCGGCACTTCATAAGTCAAAAAGTCATAGGCCATTTTCGTATTCGGAAAAATAGCCTGCGCTTCCTTGAGCAAATCATCCAGGACGATCGCATTCCCCGGAGCGTAACGCGGGCTAAAATGCGTCATAATTAGCTGTTTCGCCCCAGCGATCAAAGCAACTTGAGCCGCCATTGTGGAAGTTGAATGCAGGCGATCAAATGCCATTTGAGCATCTTGATGAGCAAAAGTAGCTTCATGCACCAACAAATCAGCATCCTTCGCTAATTCCACGGCCCCGTCACAAAAAACCGTGTCAGTACAATAAACAAACTTCCGCCCGACTTGATCCGGGCCGCAAAAATCAGTACCTTTAAACTGTCGCCCGTCCTCTAACTTTACCGTCTTTCCTTGTTTTAATTGACCGTAAACAGGCCCGGAAGGAATACCCACAGCCTTCGCTTTTTCTACATCAAAATGTCCCGGACGGTCTTTCTCAGTTACTCGATAACCAAAAGCAGTAACTCGGTGCTTCAAAGGACCGCAGCTAACAATATATTCGTCATCTTCATAGATGACTCCCTCGTGAATTTTGTGTACCTTAACCGGGTAAGAAAAATGAGTTTGAGAATACCGAACACCAGCTTGCAAATATTCTTCAAGTCCCGGAGGCCCGTAAAGATCGATGCGCTTGACATTCCCCGCCAAACCGCAGCTAGCCAGCAAACCCATTAAGCCGAAAATATGGTCGCCGTGCAGGTGAGTGATGAAAATGCGGCTTAGTTGGCTGACTTTTAGGTCGCTGCGGAGAAACTGGTGCTGAGTTCCTTCGCCACAGTCAAACAGCCAGAGTTCCGCTCGCTGGGGCAAGCGCAGGGCGATGCTGGAAACGTTGCGCGATCGCGTGGGTACGCCGGAGCTAGTTCCGAGAAATGTAATCTGCAAGAGTCAAATCACCTCAATTAAGTCTTAAAAAATATGTTACATATATCCAGAGTGCGACAAATCCGACATATAGGAAATAGTCGCAGGCAGGAACCGAGATAAATCGCTGTTCCTGCGAACATCTCTTCGCTAAAATCATTTTTGACAAGCGTACAGAGCGATCCACCCAATTCTAACGTTTTGTTTCTTCCGTTCCCCTTCCTTTTTCCCTTGCCTTCCCTTAAAAATTCTTAAACTCATACAGCACAGGAGGAAAATTTTCAAATGCAGTCAGGAGTATTTTTTGGTTCCGTTTTTTCGACATTAAAAAAACGCTACTTTTGGATTTCGCTGTTGTTTTGGCTGGCAATGGTAGCCCCAGCACAGGCCGCGCTGATCTTGCGAGTGGCGGTACAAGACGGGGCAAGTCAGATAAAAGTCGGCAGTTCTACTAAGGCCGCAATCCGCGACGGTAGCGGGCGCAATTTGGGCGAACTGTCGGCAAATAGTTCTCAGTCGGCTCAATTTCGATCGGGAACAGTAGCAATTGGTCGCTGGGCCGCCAACCAAGTTTGGATCGAGCCGACGGGGAACGGTTATGTTTGGATTGGCGATCATTGGTATCGGGGACGCACGCTTCTCGTTCCCCAAAAAGGAGGCTTGACTGCCATCAACTACGTCGATATCGAAAAATATCTCTACAGCGTTCTCGGCGCCGAAATGAGTGGCAATTGGCCTCAAGAGGCTTTGAAAGCCCAAGCAGTCGCCGCCCGTTCCTACGCTATCCACCAGCGCCTCAAAAGCGAAACCGACCTTTACGACGTGGACAACACTCAGTCTTCGCAGGTTTACAAAGGACTGCAAACAGAATCTTCTGGCACTTATTCCGCAGTCGATGCAACCGCTGGTCAAGTTCTGGCCTACAACGGTCAAATTATTTTAGCCGCTTTCCACTCTGCGTCTGGGGGACATACTGAAAATGTCGAAGATGTTTGGACAGAACCCCTGCCTTACCTGCGTGCTGTTCCTGACTTCGACCAAGGGGCGCCGGTTTACCAATGGAAAGAAAATTTTTCTCGCGCTCAAATCAGCAGTAAGATTTCTGGCGTGGGCAATGTGATCTCGATGAAGCCAGAACGCACTACCGCTTACGGCAGCGTTTTGAGGATGAAAGTAGTTGGAGATGGCGGTTCTAGAGTCATGACTGGCGCAGATTTACGCCGGGTTTTAAATTTGAGGAGTACGCGGTTTACCGTGATTCCTCAGTATGGGGGCGGTGGGAACCCAAGGAACAGTGGCCAAGCTCCTACCGGTTTTCAAGTTGCGGGCAAAGGTTTCGGCCATGCTGTTGGAATGAGTCAGTGGGGGGCCTACAATTTGGCCAGACAGGGATACGGCTACCAGCAGATTTTGTTGCACTATTACCGAGGTACTACTTTGGCTAGAATTGCAGTCCAGTAACTGCTGGGAATGGGCAAGAAAGTTCGGCAACGGATGTAACGGATGTCAAGGGGAAGGAAGAAGGAAGAAGGAAGAAGGAAGAAGGAAGAAGGAAGAAGGAAGGAGGAAGAAGGAAGAAGGAAGAAGGGAAAAACAGCTATTCCTGTATCCGTGACTTCCGTGTCTTGAATACAGGGAATTGGGAATTGGGAACTTGTACGGCCCTTCTACTACGCTCAGGAACCGCGTAGTGGCAGGCCAGGAATCGCGTGGCCGAAGTATTGGGAATTGGGAATTGGGAATTGGGAATTGGGAATGACTAATGACTAATGACTAATGACTAATGACTAATGACTAATGACTAATGACTAATGACTAATGACTAATGACTAACTACATTAAGGATTGCTATGCAAAAGTGGGAGTATTTATTTGTGGATGCGAATATGTATCCTTTTGGAAACAAGCTGATTAGTTTATATGTAAACGGTGAAGAACAGCGAGATTGGAAACAAGGCTCGCTGCATCAATTTGTCAACCATTTGGGGGAGGAAGGATGGGAACTTGTGGCTCTGGATCACGACTCGAAATATGACCAAAATTGTTTGATTTTTAAACGCCCTAAGCTTATTTAATAAAACTCGGAGTATAAAAACTTCTGACATCAATAAAGATTGATATTTTCCACAATTATTAGCAATAAGGTAAAAGCCCGTTCCCCAACAAAGATATTTTATTGTGGAACTGGCATCCTGTCTATTCTTGAAAAGGGTGCAAGATTTTAGTGCAACCTAACTTAACAACAAAAAACTGTTTTTTTTCATTAGTATTACAAGTTGTCCGAGCGACCAATCCGGCGCTGCCATTCCGCATCTATTTTGCCTGACTGTTCTAGTTCTTGTTGGGTTAATTCTGTTTCTGTTGTATAAGCTAAGTCTTCTCCAGTCAGAACGTTTTCTGCTGCAAATTCCCGGGCGTAGGTCAGTTTTTTGAGCAAGTTGGCATCGGGTTCGTTTAATAACATTGCTCGCTGCTGACGCTCTTGATTGCGGGATTCTATCCGGCTATTTTTCCACTGAATCCAGAAGTAGCGAATTAAAGGAATGGCGAGAAATCCGACGCCGTAAATCAGGATTATGGGATAAACAGCGCTGACGAAACCGATAAATCCACCGGCAATTAAATTATTAGTTAATAGATTACCCAAAACTAATGCACCGACAAGATTAACAGCTCCTAACCCTGCTGCCAGCATGATTTTGCCGGAACTGGCGTTGCTGAAACGCCACAGCATTTCTCGCAAATAAGCTGCTACTGGTTGAGGATTTTTCTGGACGGCTGTGGTTTGCAATTGCGGAAAATGGTAAATTATTTGCCCTTCGGGGCTGACTTCGGGACGGCCGTCAAAACGGGCGAGAGCCGGTAACATATATTCTTCGTATTCTCGGGCGTATCCTTGTCCGAGATTATCTAGATATGGAGCAATTTGTTCGGCGGCGACGGCGCCTCGGTTGTTGCGAATTGCGGCGGCAATATCGCTCCACTTGCGCTCTTCTAGATTGTGATTGGGATTGCCGTCTCCAAAGAGAAAGGAGAAAACTGCTTCCAGAAAACTAATCTCGGGCTTTTGGCCAGTTAAGCGCGATCGCTGCTGGTGGTATCGTTGGTCGTGGTTCCAGTAAAATATCCCGCTTAAGTCGTTCCAGAAGTAGGGAAAAAACGAAAAGCCGCCGCCGCTGCCGCCCCCGCTACCACCGTCTCCTCCTCCCCCGTTATTGCTGTCGCTGCTGGAGAGTAAACTGGAGATTAAAATAGTGATAGCAACAAAAATTAAGAGGATGGAAGCTACCAGCACTATGCCAAAAGATATCCGAATCAGGTAAAATAAAACTCGCCAGATTTTTTGCCACCATTCCTGCAACTGCAATCGCAAGAATTTGTTTCGCAAAATATCTCGAAAGTTCTTGGGAAATAGGTAGGCAATGTCGCCGGATTCTGCTACTTGGAGGTTGCCGCCTGTTTCGGAGGCGAGGGTTAACAGTTCTCGCTGGGCAAAATTGACATCTAATCCAGCTTTTGCCGCCACGTCTCCAACCGTAACGCGGTAGCCAAGTTGTTCGACGGCTTGCATAATGGTGGGATTCGGAGCCATAGGTTTCTCTCTGTGAAAATTACCCGGTTATTTTTATTATATATTGCGGGAATTCGAGCTGGTTTTGGCGATCGACTTTCTGATTTTTTTTGAGGCTGCCCTTGACAATCAAGCATCCAGGATACAAGCCCCCGGATTCATTCCTTCGGAGACTCAGGACCCAGAAATAAAAAACCTGTATCCGAGAAACTTGCCCCCCGAATTTATCCGTGGGGTCAATGCTAAAATCTAAAATCTAAAATCTAAAATCGATTGACTTTTGGGCAAAATATTGCTAGTGTTTTGCCGAATAACTTTTAAGTATGGGCTAAACTCGGATAGCTTAATAAAACTTTGTGATTGAATTTCTCTTCGGCAGGTTATTTGTTTGTTGGCTCTGAGGGTCAAGGAGGGGGGATTATGGGTACAGTTAGTAGGGTACGGTGTGCAATCATCGCCCGTTGGCGTTACCAAAGCAATCCGAAGGTAAGCCATCAAAGAGGAGAGGATTGCCCCTGCACCCTCCAGCAGAAGTTTTCCCTTCGGCGCGGGTTTGTGTAAGTTTTGTGTAGAGTGCCAGAGATATGTTAAAGAAATCTAGTTTTTTTGCCAGTCTTGCAAGACTTATATAAAATAGATAGAGCTTGCGCGGGTGTTAAACCCAAGGGCGTGTTTTAAGGTTCGCAGGTGCGATCGACTAAACCTTTTAGCGCTCTCAACACAACGGCCCACTACAATAGTGGCGCAATTATTAATAGGAAAACTTTACAGGCTAATTTTTCTGATTAGCCACTAGCCAAAGAATCGCATATGCCAAGAACTCAACGCAACGATAACTTTATTGACAAAAGTTTCACGGTAATGGCTGATATCATCCTAAAGATTATGCCGGCAAAAAAGCAGGCTAAGGAAGCTTTTGCTTATTACCGGGATGGTATGTCAGCTCAAGCAGATGGCGAATATGCTGAAGCGTTGGACAATTATCATGAAGCGCTGAAGCTGGAGGAAGATCCTTACGATCGCAGTTATGTCTTGTACAATATGGGACTGATCCATACTAGCAACGGCGAACACGATAAAGCTTTGGAATATTACAGCGAGGCTTTGGATCTCAATCCGAGAATGCCACAAGCACTGAATAATATTGCTGTAATTTACCACTATCAAGGAGAAAAGGAAAAGGAAGCTGGCAATATTGAAGGGGCGGAAGGGCTGTTTGATAAAGCTGCAGATTATTGGAAAGAGGCTATTCGCTTGGCCCCAAACAATTACATTGAGGTACAAAATTGGCTGAAGACGACAGGCCGATCGCAAATTGATGTGTATTTTTAACTAGGATGGGCATGGGGCATGGGGCATGGGGCATGGGGCATAGTTAGTAGTTAATATTTGGTAGTTAGTCGTTTCTTTAATAACAAATAACCAATTCCCTATGCCCAATTCCCAATTCCCCATTCCCTATGCCCAATTCCCAATTCCCCATTCCCAATTCCCAATTCCCAATTTTTATGATTGACAGAGAAGAAGTTCGGAAAGTAGCGAATTTAGCGAGATTGGAATTAACGCCGGAAGAAGAAGAGCAGTTTACTGGTCAACTTAACGGTATTTTGGATTATTTCGAGCAGTTGAGTGAACTGGATACGAGTAAGGTGCAGCCGACAACGCGGGCGATCGATGTCAGTAATGTAATGCGATCGGACGATTTGCAACCCTTTGCTAAGGGAGAAAGTATTTTGGAGGGAGCTCCCGATCGCGATGGGGAGTTTTTCAAAGTGCCTAAGATTATGTAAGGTTCCCGCTGCATACTTAACTGAGGAAAATCACTTGAGGGGCTGGCTCCCATGCCAACCCCACAAGCAGATTAAACTAAGTGTGGAACAGGTAATAAGTAAGCCCGGTAAAAGCCACCCCACAAGCCGATTAAACTGATAGAAACCAAAAACAATCTCACTCATAGGGATAAATTTGTAAAGTTCATTCTTGGGGTGACAAATAGTCATGTATGTATTAATTGGTGGAGCAGGAATGATGGGGCTGGGTTTAGCCCAGCAGCTATTAAAAGTCGGTCATACGGTTGCCATCATCGATGCCGACCCGCTGGCCTGTCGCTTTGCTCGTGAAAAAATCGGAGTAATGGCATTTGAAGGCAGTGCGGTGAGTACAACGGTTCTTCTGGAAGCGGGAATTAAACAAGCAAACGCAGTCGTTGCAGCACTCAGGGATGATGCACTGAATTTAGCGCTGATCACCCTATCCAGAAGCTATGGCATTTCCCATATTGTGGTGCGAATGCGCGATCGCGAATTCCTGGAAGCCTATCGACTTGCCGGGGCCAGTCACATCATCAGTACGATTGATTTGGCAGTTGCATCAATGGCGAATGCGATTGAATATCCCCAAATCGAATCTATGATGCACTTTGAACACGGGCAAGTCGAGGTATTAAAGCTGCCAGTTCCAGGCGATTGCAAGGTGGCAGGTCGCACCGTTGCTCAAATTGCTCAAGACCCTCGTTTTCCAAAAGGTTCGCTGATTATTGGTTATCAATGCCATGCCTGCGCCAATCTGGAGATTCCGAACGGTCATACAGTTCTTGAAGCAGGCTCTACCATCTTGGTCGTCACCCGTCCAGAGCTAGTTCACCAGATGATTGATTACCTCGGCATTCGCGCTAGTCATCTGCCAACGTTAGAAGTTTCTCATCCAAATCTTTGATGTAAGGATGAACCAGATCCTCTGGGACAATTCGCTTGCGGAGGGCATCGCTAACTGCTCCTTTTTCTGCTAGAAGCAATCGCCGCCGAATCGTATCTAGCCCGCTGCGATCGTCCTGTACTTGCCCGGCCCGATGTTGATTGTAGAGATCGCGCAGCACTCGCTCAGACTGTGCTACTCGTGCTTGATACGATGCCCATAACTCTTCGTAAACTGCCTTCGGCAACACGCCAGATTTCAGCAAACTATCTAGCTCATCTTGAGCCGCTTTGGAAGCAATCAACTGAATCTGTAACTGCCCAGCTTCCTGCATTACATCAGAAACACGGCTGATTTGTAACCGTTTTACCAGCCAGGGTAAACTTAATCCCTGTCCTACCAAGGAGAATAAAACTGCACCGAAAACCAGCGCAATGATGTTATCTCGTCCTGTCAATCCCAGAGGAATACTAAGCGCCAGTGCCATCGAGAGTGAGCCTTTGATGTTTCCCAGAAACAGAACGTGTTGCCAGCGCAGGGGAATCGGACGATCGAACCACCGCAGCGCCGCTAACAACAGATATACCGAGAGAATCCGTGCCAGTTGATACGCCAAAATAACGAACAGAATGGATGGCAAAATTCTCCACAGTGTCAGCGGGTTAATCTCAATGCCGATCAGCAGAAAAATAAATGTATTGACCCCAAAACCAGCGTACTCCCAGAAGCTCAGTAGCGTAATTCGATCCGAGGCTGATGTAGTGCGAGAAAGCCCCAGATTGCCAAAAATAAGTCCGGCGATCACCACCGCCACCGCACCGGATACCCCCAAAAATTGCCCGATTTGGAATGTTCCTAACGCCAGCGCCACGGTCAGCAAGAGACTACTCAACGGGTCATTTAATCGAACAAATATCGGCAGACTCAAGTAACCTAAGATGACACCCACGAGTCCCCCACCCAAGGCAACCACGAGCAGTTCCTTAAGTCCTCCTACGACGGTAAGAGAACCTGTAGCATAAACGACTAGAATCAAATTGAATGAAACCAGGGCAGCCGCATCATTGAACAGGGTTTCTCCTTCCACGATGGTGGATAGCCGGGAAGGCACACGAATCTCTTTAAAAACCGCGATCATTGAGACTGTATCAGTGTTTGCCAGAATGACTCCGATCAGCAACGCCGGAATCCAGTCTAGTCCTAGCCCAAATTTAACCAGAACAGCAATAATTGCTGAAGATAAGATCGAGCCTGGGCCCGCCAGCAGGGCGATCGGCTTAAAGGTGCTGCGGAGACGGCTGATATCAGTATTGATAGCTGCTTCAAAAATCAGAATTGGTAGGAAAAGATTTAATACTAAAGAGGGGTCTAAACCAATTCGACGTGACAATACCTCCGTAATGGGCAAGCCTGCTAACACTAAGCCCGTCACATAGGGAATTCGCAACCGTTGGGTTACGAGTGCCACAACAGTTGCAATCAGCAGCAGAATGATCAAGATGATGACCAATTCAGAAATAACTCCTGCTGTTTGGCTATTTGTAGCAGGATCGCTGCCCAAGGGAGTTGGTTGCGCTACAATCGACTCGATCACCGATACTCCTGTCATAAACTCGTTTTCCTCACAGAAATTGACAGATTAACTACGGTTTTAGTCTACAGGAGACGGTTCACTATGCTGTAGGCGTAACTGCAATTTATATGGTTTATTTGGATGAATGCCGATGAAGCTGAAACAGCATTTTTGGTTTGGTTCGGCGATCTGAGCGTTTTTAAAGTGCAATTTTTTTTGTAGATCTGGATGATTTCCAAACCCTTACAGGATGCTAATTGCTCTTAATTGTGCTGGTATTTAATGTTTTTAACAGTCTCTTCTGAAGTGTTGCCGACCCGATCGCGGTTGCCGAATCGGCGGGTACTGGAAGTTGTCTATCCGTATGTCAGGAATAGGATAGCGATTGCCCAAAATCATCGATCGTCACATTTTTAAGTGGTTTTAGAGGTTATGTTTTGCGGGACTAAATTCCTCGAAGGTAATCCTCCTTTCTGACCTTGAATTTAGGTAGCATCACAGACACGCCACGTCAGAATCTCCCAACGTTTAAGGACAGGTTCAGCAATCACGATCTCATTTTCTATTGCCTCTATGACGAGCAAATAATCTCCCTGGCTAAATCTGTCATTGTACATTCTTGCTTGTTCTTCTGGCACCAACCATCCTTGAAGTGCGCCATATAGACCGCCAGCAGTTGCAGCAATCCCACTTCCAAAGAAAGTTGCTAAAATGCTTTCCACCGCTACTGCCTGACCAATACCGGGAATTAGCAGGCTGCTGAGTCCAACAATTAAGGCTACTGAACCTAGTCGTATGCTGCCTAAGATTGCGCCTACTTGTGCGCCTGCTGCTCTTGTCATTAAAATTTGCTGCACGCCCAGAGAGTCCAAATCATCATTGTCAGAAGGTTTAGCAATCACTGAGATCTTGTGCATGGGGAAGCCCCTGCTTTTTAGCTCAACTAGCGCCTGCTTTGCGTTTCGATGATTAGTAAAGAGGCCGCTAGCACGTTTGAGATTTGGGTAATTCATGAGAAATATTCAATATTCAACGCTACAAAGTTGGTAAATAGTGTGTAAAGTCGCTTGCAATGACTGCATCACAAAAACCGCTTAGTTCAAAGGTGCAAAACGCTTTAGCAAAGCTGACAAAGCAATCATTGGCAGTCCGAATCCGATACAAATTAAGCCTTGGATTGTGTTCAAAGCTTCAGTGTTGAATAACAGATTCATCATGCCCCATTGGCTAAACAGGAATTGGAGAATGAAAATAGCCCCAATGCCGATCGCTACAGCATAGCTAACTGATTCATCTTTACCGCGTAGTTTGGCGACGATCGCCGGAACGAAGCGACTGATGCTTAACAGGTAAAAAGCTTCGGCCGCCACCAATGCTTGAATTGCCATCGTCCGGGCTAGAGCTTCATTGCCTGTGGTTTGGACGATCCATTCAAACATCCCAAAGATCGCAATCCAGTTAAATACCGAAACTGTCAGAATCCGAGCAGTCAGCCTACGAGACAGAAGCGGTTCATTGGCAGGTCGAGGCGGCTGTTGCATGACATTGGGAGAGGGCGGCTCAAATGCCAACGGTAAGCTCAATGCAACTGAACTGACCATATTCAGCCAGAGAATTTGTACTGGCAAAATGGGTAGTGGGGTTGCCAGAAGTACGGCAATCAAGATGGTCATGGACTCTCCACCATTCACGGGCAGGATGAAGGCGATCGCCCGCAGCAGATTCTTATAAACCGTGCGCCCTTCCTTAACTGCTTTCTCGATCGAAGCAAAGTTGTCGTTTGTCAACAGCATATCCGCTGCTTCTTTTGTAACTTCGGTGCCTGTAATACCCATCGCTATCCCAATGTCAGCTTGCTTCAGGGCAGGAGCATCATTAACTCCATCTCCAGTCATCGCCACAATCTCACCCTTAGACTGAAGTGCTTCGACAATACGGAGCTTTTGCTCTGGTGCGACACGAGCAAATACACAGCTTTGTTCAACAGCATTGGCTAATTGCTGCTGATTCATTTGAGCGAGTTCTTGACCTGTAAAAACGGGAGCCTCTTGGGTTTGATTTAGTCCCATTTGTTGCGCGATTGCTGCTGCTGTTTTGGCATGGTCGCCCGTAATCATCTTGACTTGAATTCCCGCAGACCGACAGGCTTGAATCGCTTGAATCGCTTCGGGGCGAGGCGGGTCGATCATGCCTTGCAGACCCACAAAAGTTAACCCTTCCTCAATATCAGAATGCTCAATTGAAGATTGAGAAGCGGGTACAACTTTCTTGGCAAGTGCCAGAACTCGTAACCCTTTTTTCGCCATTCTGTCCACTGTTTGCTCGATCGGCGCGGGGTTGAGGGATCTCGCCTCTCCCTCTTCATCGAGCATCTGGCGACACCGTTTGAGAATTGCCTCGATCGAACCCTTGACATAAATCAACCGTTGTGGGCGATCGTCGTGTAAGGTTGCCATGTATTGAAACTGAGATTCAAACGGCAGTGTATCGAGCCGGGAAAGCGATTCCTCCAGTTTCTCAGTAATTAACCCCGCTTTTTGGGCTACCGCAACCAGCGCCCCTTCCGTTGGACTACCGACTACAGTCCAGTTCCCGTCTTGCACTTCTAGATGCGAATCGTTGCACAACAATCCTGCTTGCAGGCATTCATATAAGGCAGGTGCGTTCGTCAAGTCAACGGAATGTCCATTTACAGAAATTTCCCCGTCTGGTGCATATCCTCCACCGCTAACCCGATATCGCTTTCCACCGGCATCAATCTCTTGAACTGTCATTTGATTCTCAGTCAAGGTTCCAGTTTTGTCGGAACAAATCACGGTGGTGCTGCCGAGTGTCTCAATTGCCGGAAGTTTGCGAATAATGGCGTGCTGCTTTGCCATTTGGGAAACCCCGATCGCCAGTGTCACCGTTAAAATCGCGGGTAAGCCTTCAGGAATCGCGCTGACCGCAAGCGCCACAGATGCCTTGAACACCTCAACCCAAGAAAATCTCTGGGCAATGCCTGCAGCAAAGGTGAAGGCAGCCAAACCTAAAATGACATAGAGCAAGGTTTTGCTAAATTTGTCAATTTTGCGACTCAGTGGGGTTTCCAGTGTGGTACTTTGCTGCATGAGTTGGGAGATGTGTCCGGTCTCGGTCATGTCACCAATGCTGACGACCAGTCCGCGTCCCTGTCCAAACGTTACCAGGCTTCCGGTATACGCCATATTCGTGCGCTCGGCCAGTGCAGCGTCTGCCTCTAGCGCCTGGGATTGCTTCTGAACCGGGACAGATTCTCCCGTTAACGCTGACTCATCGACCTGTAAGTCACGGACTTCGATCAGCCGTAGATCTGCAGACACTTTATCCCCTGAAGACAGCAAGACGAGATCGCCAGGAACCAGTTCACTGGATGAAACCACTTGCTTTTGACCATTGCGGAGAATGGTTGCCTCAGTTGCAACAGATTTTGCTAAAGCGGCGATCGCATTCTCTGCCTTTGACTCTTGAACGAAACCAATGGTGGCATTCGTCAGAGCAACCCCAAAAATTACCCCTGAATCAATCCACTCTTTCAGAAATGCTGTTACTATCCCAGCAGCTAACAAAATGTAGATTAGCGGCTGATTCAGTTGCTGAAAAAATCGCAACCAGGCACTTTGCTGCTTCTGAGCCGTTAGTTGATTGGGGCCGAGGATCTCGCGCCGTTCGGCTGACACCTCAGAAGATAGACCTATTTCCAGGTCAGTCTCTAAAATCTGAGCCACTTTCTCGACAGAGAGGTGGTGCCAAGAGTGTTCTACTAATTTTTCTACATTGGTTGCAGTCATAAGCTGATACGCATTTAAATTGGGATTTTTGAACCCTAGACTCCTTGCACCCTGGCTTTCAGGCAAAAAATTTAAATGCTGAACAGCTTAACGTTTCTTGTCAAGCCAAGTGCTTATCTGTTATTTCGTCTTGTTTCTAGCGTTATTGATGAATGTGAGCCAAAAGTGATGGACTGATTTCTGTTAATCATATTTGGATCACATTTGCTTCCTATACTGAGGCAGAGAACCGATTAAGATAACTTATAGAATTGCCAACCTTAGTTCACTGGATTTGATTGATTGTTGCCTTTTATTAATAGGGTTGTCAAAAGCATTACTTTTGATAGATGAACTATGGTACATTTACTTGTTAATTTGAAAGCTCAAAAACTTCATGCTGAGGTTTATGGGCAAAATTGCGTTTCACAACAAACAAAACAAACAAAGAATATGCAATTATTAAAGCTATTGGTGCAAGGAATCAGCGTCAGCACAGTTGCAGTTTTGGGTTTAGGTGCTTGCACCCCCCCCAATACTCCACAGACAACTGTCCCATCTACTTCTGCTCCCACAACTGCCACTGGAAATACGACTGTTCCAACCACTCCAGTGCCTGCAACCACGACCGCACAGACGCCTCAGAATCAAGACATTGACGATATTGCCGATCGCGTAGAAGAGGCTTTAGACTCCGATATTACCCTCAAGCAATTCGATTTGGACGCAGACGATCGGGATAATTCGATTGTGTTAACAGGGCGCGTTCAAACGGCAGAACAAAAAGCATTGGCAGAACAAATTGCTCGGCAAACTGCAGCGAATGTTTCCATCAATAACGAAATCGTTACTCAGTAGTTTTAATCCTCAAGCAGCAAGAGTATTGGACGCTTCTTGCTGCTTGAGGAATTGCTCGATCGCAGCGAGAAAACCTATAAATTTAACAACCTTATTTGACTGGATGCGATCGCAATATTGAAACAATAAACTTATTCAACAATTTCGTAACGAACTAACTGGCGAACATTTTGACGTGATAACTGGAGTTCTTGGGCGATCGCTGCCTCTATCTGGGTTGCGTCAGTCATTGGCAATTCTAATTCCAATCGCTTCAAAATCGGTTCTGCCGTTTCTACCGCAACCTGGGTGGTTCCTTGTTTTCGGTTAATCACCGCGTTGATCAGCAATATATTGACAGACACCGTTGCTTTAAGCTGGGTATCTGCCTGAAGTTTATTATTTGCGATCTGGGGTTTTTGTAATTCTTGAGCCATTAGGAAACTGGAGCTAACCCAAAACGCGATCGCCACAAACGGCAATGGCAACCAAAACTCTGCGCCTGATGCTTTTAGCCAACGTCTAATCATCCGCTATTCTTTCCCATCCCTTCTGAGGCTAATAATATCTATTGGCACTTTAATAGAACTTGCTCCTAAAATCTAGCTTAAAGAAGATGCGCGAATCACCTCAAACTCTAATAATTCTGAAAACTGCAAGCTGCGAAGGAGGCGATCAGAGATATGAGAGTTTTGCTCGTGGAGGACGATCCAAAGCAACTGATGCCACTTCAAACAGTGCTGTCTCAAGCAGGGCATAGCGTGGATGGGGTAAAAGATGGAGAGACGGCACAGTGGCTGTTATCAGAAAAAGAATATGATTTGTTGATTTTGGACTGGATGTTGCCACATATCAGTGGGGTAAACCTCTGTCGTCAATATCGATCGGCAGGGAAAACAGCGCCGATTTTGATGATCACCGCAAGAGATACCACGCCGGAAAAAGTGACCGGGTTAGACGCAGGTGCAGATGATTACCTGGTGAAACCGATCGACTTGGTTGAATTCATGGCACGAGTGCGGGCATTAAGACGGCGATCGCCCCTTTGGCAAGGAGATACGCTCAGCCTTGAGGATCTGCACCTCCACCTCGATACTCTTACTGTTGAGCGACAAGGTGCAACCGTTTCCCTCTCCAGTCGAGAGTTTCAGTTGTTGGAGTATTTTATGCGTCATCCCCGACAGGTTTTGACTCGGAATCAGATTCAACAAGGCGTGTGGGAATGGGGGACTGAACCAGAGAGCAATGCGATCGCGGTTCTCATTCGCAAACTCCGCCAACGCTTGCAGGCTGTAGGAGCCGGAGACTGGATTGAGAGCATTTACGGTATGGGTTATCGCCTCACTTCCCCTCTCAAGTGATGATTGGAAAGCCAAGTCATGTTTAATCAAAGTCGTCGCAATCTGGCTCGTTGGTTCACCCTCTCAATGGGAAGCATTCTTGTGCTGTTTGCTGGGGTGATTTATCAGATTGAGGTAAAAGATAAACTAGAGGCGCTCGATCGACTGCTGTATGACAAAACTCGAATCATGGCTGCCAGCGTGCATTATGAAGTTCGCCAAAACCAGAACCAGGTCGATCTGAGTCATGTTTCCTTGTTAGGTAGTGGTTCCCATCCCCTTGCGGAAGATCTGATTTACGTGCGCTGGTATAACGCACAAGGGCGGCTAGTTCGTTTTTTTGGGAATTCTCCTGCCGATCAGTTAAATACGCCCTTTGGTTATCTCACAGTTCGATCGACCGATCCACTTTTGGGAAAAGGAATCTGGCTGCGTCAGGTGACATTACCCGTTGAAGGTAGAACAGGGGTACTCGGTCATCTTCAGGTTGCAACTCCCCTGACAGAAACTCAAAACAGGCTCACTGAGCTTCAGATTGTGCTAACTCTCGCTGTCCCCCTGACACTGGGCTTAATTGCCCTCACAGGTTGGTTTCTCAGTGGGCTGGCCATGCAACCGATTCGGCAAGCCTATCAGCAGCTTCAGCGCTTTACAGCCGATGCCTCTCACGAGTTGCGATCGCCCCTGTCTGCCATTCTCACTAATGCCCAGCTTGGGTTGCTGATCGCGGGTGATGATTCACGTTACCATCCTTCCTTACAAAACATTGTAGATAGCGCAAAATCAATGGGAGCGCTGGTGAATAATTTACTGCTGTTGGCTCGTCATCAAGGGCGACTTGCGCCGGAATCGCTCAAGTTAATCAATCTCAACGAGTTGCTGAGCAATTTAGCAACCCAGTTTGTCGCACTTGCAGAACCCCAAAATATCAAACTCACCTGCGAATCATCGGCACAACGGATTGAATTATTGGCCGATCCTGATTTGCTGCGGCAAGTAGTCGAAAACTTGCTTTACAATGCCTGTAAATATACTCCCGTTGGCGGAACTGTAAAGATACGCCTAGTTCTTCATTCCAATTTGGCAGTTATTCAGATAATCGATACGGGAATCGGTATTTCAGAAGCGGACTTACCCTATATTTTCGATCGCTTCTATCGGGTGGACACCGATCGCTCGCAGGAGAGTGGAGGCTTTGGGCTGGGGTTAGCGATCGTCCAACAGATTGTCCAGGCCCATGGTGGAAAAATTCATGTGACGAGTGAAGTGGGCAAAGGCTCAACGTTTCAGATTGAACTGCCGCTCAAACCTTATCACTAAGCCGCCTCAAACGAGATAGAAGGTGCACTCTGCTTTAGACGTAACTGCAATGTATGTGGTGTATTTGGATGAATGCCGATGAAGCTGAAACATGATTTCTGGGTTGGTTGGGCGATCGCCGCGATCGTCATTACCTCTTGTTCTGAGCAGACAACCTCACAAAGGCAACAACCTGATACAAAACGTGAAACCTCACTGAGATCGGTCACGTTAGATAAAACAAAAGTTGTGATGGGACAAACCGTATATGTCCCTATTTACTCGCATATTTATCACTACAATAGCCAGGATGAGGTGATGGAGTTGTCAGCCACGCTCAGTATTCGCAATACGGATTTGACAAATTCGATTATTATCACTTCTGTGCGTTACTACGATAGCGATGGGAAATTGATTAGGCAGGATATTAAGAGTCCTGTAGAACTCAAGCCGCTTGCTTCTACACACTTTTTCATTGCAGCAAATGATACAAGTGGAGGCTCAGGTGCCAACTTTATTGTGGAGTGGGTTGCAGAAAAAACGGTTTATGAGCCTGTCATTGAAGCTGTCATGATCAGTACCTCTTTTTCTCAGGGCATTTCATTTATTAGTCCCGCTAAAGTTCTCAAGCAACACAAAATGCCAAAATGATTTTAGAGTATTAAATTCTTGCTTTACAAGGTAGTTTTAGACTACCATAAGAGGAGCATCTCATATTTGTAAAAACACTTATTCTGGCTTCTTACTTCTGAAGCTTTTCTCCTGGCTCCTGACTCCTAACTTCAATTTCTAGTTCGGCTGCTTTCATTGAAATGCTCGCCTTTTAAATTTTTAACTTTGTACATCACTATTTATTGCAGAATAAAACAATAGCATTACTGTGCATGACTACCCAACTTTTCTCTGTTAAAATTAGAGAGCTTGAGGGTAAATACTAAAAAATTTAATGAGGACTTAGGTTATGGAAAAGCGACAATTGGGGACATCACAAATTCAGATTACCCCGATAATTATGGGGACTTGGCAAGCTGGCAAGCGGATGTGGGTGGGAATTGAGGATGCTGAAACTGTCAAAGCAATGCGCGCCGCTTTTGAGGCAGGTATTACCACCTTTGATACGGCTGAGGTTTACGGAGAAGGGCATTCGGAACAAATTATCGGTCAAGCACTTTCAGATGTGCGATCGCAAGTAGTTTATGCTAGCAAAGTTTTCGCCAACCACCTGAAACCCGATTTGGTAATCGAAGCCTGCGATCGATCGCTAAAAAACCTCAACACCGATTATATCGACCTTTACCAAATCCACTGGCCCGCTGGCACTTGGAATTCCGAGTTAGTGCCAATTGCAGACACAATGGACGCCCTGAACAAGTTAAAAGAACAGGGAAAAATTCGGGCGATCGGCGTTTCCAACTTCTCCCGTGCCCAAATAGAAGAAGCCGCCCAATACGGACGCATCGACAGCTTGCAACCGCCCTATTCTCTGTTTTGGCGCTGGGTAGAAAAAGATGCTATGTCCTATTGTGTGGACAATCATATCTCCATCATTGCCTATTCATCTCTAGCTCAAGGAATATTGACAGGTAAATTCGGGCCAGAACACAAGTTTGAAGAAGGCGACCACCGCGCCAAAAATAAGCTGTTCATCAAAGAAAATTACGACCGAGTGCAAACAGCATTAAATCAACTCAGGCCAATTGCCGATCGCCACCAGACAAGCTTGGGCAACTTAGCTTTAGCCTGGTTGATTTCCCAGCCACAAACAAATGCCATTGTCGGCGCGCGCGACGGGGAACAAGCAGCCGAAAATGCTAAAGCTGCTGAGGTAAAATTGAGTGAAGAGGAATTAAAAGAAATTGACGCGATCGGGCGAAAAGTCACCGATCATTTAGACGATAACCCCGTTATGTGGAACTTCTAAAACAGAACTGACGCAACTGGCATATATAGTAAGGTGCGTCAGAACATACATCCTAGATAATCATCCTAGAAATTCGTCTGACGCACCCTACAAGTCGATAGGAGTGTGACTTGTGCAAGAGGTATAATATTTACTGCGCTGTGGAAATATTCAAAAAGTTAAAATCCAAAATCTAAAATCCAAAATCTAAAATCGAATGAGTTACTGCCTAAATCCCAACTGTTCCAAGCCACAAAACCCTCCCGCCGCTAAAATTTGTCGAAATTGCCGTTCAAAACTGCTGCTGCGCGATCGCTACCGGGCTATAAAGGCGATCGGACAAGGCGGTTTTGGTAGAACATTCCTCGCCGTTGACGAAGACAAACCCTCAAAACCCCGCTGCGTCATCAAACAATTTTTACCCCCAGAAACCCCACTCATCCCATCAGCAAGCAATCGCAACAGCAAAAAAGCAGCCGAACTTTTTGAACAAGAAGCAATGCGATTAGACGAATTGGGCAAACACCCTCAAATTCCCGAACTATTAGCCTATTCCATCCAAGACAGCAGACAATATGTAGTCCAAGAATTTATCGACGGGCAAAATTTAGCACAAATTGTAGAAACAGAAGGCAGATTTACAGAAAATCAAATTCAAGACTTACTCAATAGCTTATTACCCGTCCTTCACTTCATCCATTCCCACAACGTTATTCACCGAGACATCAAACCCGGAAACATCATCCGCCGCGCCGACAAACAATTAGTTCTAGTAGACTTTGGCGCCGCCAAAATTGCTACAGGTACAGCATTACTCAAAACAGGAACCAGCATCGGCAGCCCCGAATACATCGCCCCCGAACAAGCTAGAGGCAAAGCATTTTTTACCAGCGATTTGTACAGTTTAGGTGTAACTTGTTTGTATTTGCTAACTCAAGTTTCCCCTTTTGACCTGTTCGATCCTGGTGAAGATTCCTGGATATGGCGACAGTATTTGGCTAACAACCCCGTGAGTGAACAACTAGGGAAAATTTTAGACAAAATGATTGCCAATGCTACTAACCGCCGCTATCAAACGGCTGTTGAAGTATTAAAAGAAATTAATCCCCAAATTGCGATCGATCTAGCAATTCCTCAAACAAATTCCAAGTTAGTTAAACCCGGAAAAACTCCCACCCCGCCCCAACAGCAAACCTATAACTGGCAATGTATTCACACCCTAACAGGTCACAAAAACTTAATTTACTCTGTTGCTTTCAGCCCCAACGGAGAAGTTGTAGCCAGCGGCAGCGATGACAAAACAATCAAGCTGTGGCGTGTTGAAGACGGGCAAGAAATTGTCACCCTCACAGGACACGCTAACTCGGTTTATACAGTAGCTTTCAGCCCGGACGGACTAATGCTAGCCAGCAGCAGCCACGACAAAACTGTCAAACTTTGGCGGATGAAAGATGGACAAGAAATCCGCACCCTGATTGGTCACAGTAACTCAGTTTACGGCGCAGCTTTCAGTCCAGATGGAACTCTGATTGCTAGCAGCAGTTGGGACAAAACAATCAAGATTTGGCGCGTCAAAGACGGGCAAGAAGTTCGCACCCTTGCGGGTCACACTAATTTAGTTTATTTTGTTGCTTTTAGCCCTGATGGTGAAACTATTGCTAGTTGCAGTTGGGACAGAACAATCAAGATTTGGCGAGTTAAAGATGGGAAGCTAATTCGCACACTTACAGGTCATACAGACTCCGTTCGCTGCATAGCTTTCAGTCCCAATGGAGAGTTTTTGGCTAGCGGCAGCCACGATAATACTATTAAGATTTGGTGGGTCAAAGATTGGCAAGAAGTTTTAACTATCGCAGGACATTCTTGGTATGTTGATTCTATTGCTTTTAGTCCAGATGGCGAGATTCTGGCTAGCAGCAGCAATCAAACTATCAAGATTTGGCGAGTGAAAGACGGTCAAGAAATTTGTAATATTGCGGGTCATAATAACTCGGTCTATTCTGTTAATTTTAGCCCGGAAGGAGAGTTTATGGCTAGCGGCAGCAGTGACAAAAGTATTAAGATTTGGCAGAATATGACGTTGGTTTAATTGCCCGCAATCAAAAGCGTTTTTAGTAAGGATTTTTGTCTTTATTGACTAATAATTTTGTATAAAAAGTTTTATGGCGCGGGATTTTTTCCCTAACTCCAGATGATTTATGAATTTTAAACAGAAGTACGATCGCCCTTCCTCCACCTCTTCAACAACTCCGGCGTCACCAAACCTTGCGGAAAAAATATCGTCCCCAAAACAATTAGCAACCCAAAAATAATTAACCGTCCATCCCGCAGAAATTGTGCCAACCAAAGCGGCAATCCCTGAATAGTCGCCATTCCCCTCAAAACCTCCGGCAAAGCAGTAAACACCATCCCACCCAAAACTGCTCCCAGAAACGTTCGGCTACCACCAATCAACACAGAAGTCAAGTAAATAATACTAGCATCAAAAGTACCTTGACGGGCGTTCCAAGTATTCAGGAAATGAGCGCTAACTGCACCCACAACCCCAGCTAAAACAGCACCTAACGTGAAAGCCAAAACCTTATAAAAAGTTGGGTTAATGCCGATCGCATCAGCCGCCAACTCATCAGCGCGGATTGCAGCAAAAGCCCGCCCCACCCGAATCCGTTCCAGCCGATACACAATCGCCATACTTACCAACAGTAAAGGTAGTACAATCCACAAATACTCGATCGGCGTCGCAAACGGTTGCGGAATCCCAAAAATCCCCACAGCCCCGCCAGTGATATCTAAATTCAGCGATAAAACCCGCAAAATTTCCACAAAAGCAATAGTTGCGATCGCCAAATAAATGCCACTTAACCGCAGGGCCGGAATTCCCACTAAAATCCCCAGCAACCCCGAAACAGCCCCTGCAATTATCATCTCCAATAACAACAATGGCAGAGGAAACAAACCCCCTGTCTGTTGAAACACCGTTGTAGACAAAATCGCCGCAATATACCCGCCTAAAGCATAAAAACCAGGGCTAGCCAGAGACAACTGTCCAGTCATTAGAGGCAAATACAGTGACATTCCCAACATTGCACCCAGCAACATCGAGACAATCAGAAACCCATAAGTAGTAAAAAATGTAGCCATTTGATTTTAGATATTTTAGATTAGAATTTATTAAGGAAAATCGGGTTAGCTTGGTTTCCAATTTGGATTGATTAAGCTAGTCTGAATATGGTCTTCCCACCGACCATTTATCAACAAATAGTCTCTAGAGTAACCTTCTACCATAAATCCTAATCTTTTAAGTAGATTACCGCTACGCTGATTGTGAGGTATATAATTTGCTATAATGCGATGTAAATTTAACTCTCCAAAAACATATTGAATTGCAACTCGCACAGCTTCCGTTATATAACCTTTACCTTGTTGCGCTTCTGCCAGATTATATCCCAAAAAGCAAAACTGACCGGCACCTCGTACAAAATTATCAAAGTTAACGTTGCCGAGAAGATACTCAGGATTAGCCTTATCAAAAATCCACAGCTTTAAAGATTTGTCAGACTCAAATCCTTGGAAATCTTTCTCTACTTGTTTTTGCCAATAACTTTCCGTTAAAAAGTCCTCCGCCCAATGTCGGTGCCAGGGAGTAAAAAACTTTTGATTTTCACTATAAAATTTAATAATTTCGCAGATATCGTCTTGATTTGCTAATCGCAACAAAAGGCGATCGCTTACAATTAATGGAACTTCTAATTTCATATAATATCCATTTAGCAACTGAGGCACTAGAGTTATGGCAAATAATTCTACACTTTTTGAATCAAACGTCGTCCAAACAAACCCTGCGGCCTAACCAACAGCATAATAAACAATATAGCAAAAGCCACAGCATCCTTATAAGCCGAAAAATCCCCCGGTACGAAAGCCTCCACCAAACCAATTAAAAACCCACCCAAAACAGCCCCAGGAATACTCCCTAATCCACCAAGTACAATCACCGCCAAACCCTTCAAACCAAAAGCAATACCAAAATACGGCCCAGCAATACTCACACTAGAACCCACCAAACTCCCCGCCAAACCAGCCAGAAAACTGCTCACAAAAAACGTCAAAACAATATATCTGTCAGTATCAATACCCAACAGACTAGAAGTAGTAGCATCTTCAGCCACCGCCTGCATTGCTTTACCAAATTTAGTGAAATTTATTAAGTAAGTTAGAAGACTAACAATCGCAATAGCTACGCCAAAAATCAGTATTTGAACAGTGCGAATAGGAATCTGTTTATCTGCCGTACCAAAGTTAATAGCTGCCGGCAAATTGCCGTAAGTATTAGTAGGAAAAGTGTAAATTTCAGCACCGACAAGATACTGGATGATATTGGCGATCGCCACCGCCGCCCCCAAACTAGAAACCACCGTCAGCAGAGGATCTGAGTTTCTGCGGCGCAAAGGCAAAAAAGCAACTCTTTCAACAATTACTCCCACCAAACCAGCCAGCGTACTGCCCAAAATTATGGCCACAGCAAAAGGAAACTGTACGGGAATTCTCGCATTAGCCAACAACCCGTTAAAACCAAAAGCACCGCCCATCAGCGCATAAGTGAAATAAGCACCCAAAGTAAACACTGCACCGTGAGCAAAATTAATAATTCCGAGAATAGAAAACACTAGGGTGTATCCCAGGGCAAAAATAGCATACACGCTGCCGATCGATAAACCATTCAAAAATTGTTGCAGAAACAGAGTTAAGTCCATCACCAGTTAAGAATTGAGCCTCACACCGAAATCATTCTACAACAAAAAACATACAATTTTTACTCTGACTTCTGACTTCCCCCCAAGGGGGAGCCGGGGGGGAGACTTCAGACTCACACTCAATAACTCATCCGTGTATCTGTGTCGTGACTGACTTCATTTCAAAAACTCAAATTTACCGTTATTACCATCAGCATCCATTTTTATCTGTGCCACATAAAACTCTTTCTGATTGATTTCACCTTCAGGCGTAAAAGAAATTTCCCCCAAAGGCGTATCGTACTTTCCACTCAACAACTGCTGATTCAAATTTGTACGCAATTCTGCCAAAGGCTTTTGGCTAACCTTAGACTTAGCATTAATTTCTTTTAATGACTCAACAAAAACTTGTACGCCAGTAAAAGCTTGAGCGCTAAACTGAGGAGGTTCCTTCTTAAATTGAGCGCGATAAGCATCACGAAAAGCCTTATTAATCTCATTCTGATATTCCGGGCTGTATGCTTGGGCAATTAAGACCCCCTCGCAAAGAGCCTTGCAAACCGAAAATACATTGGAAGTATTCAGACCGTTGCCCCCAATGATAACGCCTTTGTAGCCCAACTCCCGCAACTGCTTAATTAAATTGCCTCCATCTGCGGCCAACCCAGAAATAATTATCAAATCGGGCTTGACATTGATCGCATTAGTGGCTTGAGATTGGAAATCTGTATCAGTAGTCAAGAATTTTTGGACTGTTGCCAATTCCAGTCCCATATCTTTAACCGTTGTCTGAAAAGTTTCAGTCTCAGATTTGCTAAAAGCATCATTCTGAGCAAAAAACACGGCTACTTTCTTAATATTGGGATTTTGCTTCAGGGCCGCCTTAACCGCATTAGGTGCTACCACGGCGACAGGCGCCGAGACTCTAGCCACATAATCGCCAATCTGGGGAATGCCTTTAGCGGTGTTGGATGGTCCGAGTACGGGAATTTTTGCGCGATCGGCGATCGGATCGGCACTAAAAGCCTGCTGCGAGAGAGTTGGGCCCACAATACCCACCACCTTATCCTGATTAATCAGAGTATTGAAGGCATTGATCGCCCCTTGTTCATCTCCACCCGTATCTTGGAACACCAGTTTAATCGGCGTCCCATCCACACCGCCCTTATCGTTGAAATACTTCTCAGCAATTTTTGCCCCAGCCACCTGTTCCTGACCGAGTAAAGCCACATTGCTAGTTTGCGCCACCCCAACCCCAACGGGAATAGCGGTAGAGTTCCCCGCAGCCGAACCCTGTGGCGAAGTTCCCGGAGAGGGCGAAGTACCTGGAGATAATGTAGTCGATGTCTGGGGAGTGTTCGTCTGAGTGCAAGCCATCAGCAGTGAAGCGCAGGTAACGAACAAGGCACTAGGGCGAGGGGCAGGTTTTTTCATGAGCGGGCGATCGAACACATATATATAGACCATCTCTATATAGAACATCTATATGTGCAAATATTCTACCGATTCGCCGGAGAGTCCCGGTCCAAAGCGTATTTCTGGGTCAAAAAGCAGACTCAATCCCTAAAGAGGAGTGAGGCAGAGGATACCGGAGCCGACAATAAGTGTCGAAAGCCTTGGTGTGTATAGCTTTAAAAAAAAGTCAAAAATATTTTCGCAAAACGCTTGACAACCCTGGGGAGAGTTGATACATTAATAAAGCGCCAGAAGGGAAGCGGTTCACTGAACCACGAACAAAAGGCAAGAAACTGAACCTAGAAAAAAGAATAGTTTGAAAGCTTAAAGCACTATTAACCTCGTCAAAAAAATCAAGATAGAGAGTAAAAGCGAGAGCTAATACTTAATATCGCAAACAACGAGAAAAAAGTCAAGGGAAAAAAACTAGCATTTGTGCTGAGTGGAAAGAACTTGACGAGCCTTAAAAGAACAATCCAACACGGAGAGTTTGATCCTGGCTCAGGATGAACGCTGGCGGTCTGCTTAACACATGCAAGTCGAACGGAGTAGAAATACTTAGTGGCGGACGGGTGAGTAACGCGTGAGAATCTGCCTTCAGGACGGAGACAACAGTTGGAAACGACTGCTAAGCCCCGATGTACCGAAAGGGAAAATATTTATAGCCTGAAGATGAGCTCGCGTCCGATTAGCTAGTTGGAGGGGTAAGAGCCCACCAAGGCGACGATCGGTAGCTGGTCTGAGAGGACGATCAGCCACACTGGGACTGAGACACGGCCCAGACTCCTACGGGAGGCAGCAGTGGGGAATTTTCCGCAATGGGCGAAAGCCTGACGGAGCAAGACCGCGTGGGGGAAGAAGGCTCTTGGGTTGTAAACCCCTTTTCTCTGGGAAGAAAGTTGTGAAAGCAACCTGACGGTACCAGAGGAATCAGCATCGGCTAACTCCGTGCCAGCAGCCGCGGTAAGACGGAGGATGCAAGCGTTATCCGGAATGATTGGGCGTAAAGCGTCCGCAGGTGGCAGTTCAAGTCTGCTGTCAAAGACCGGGGCTTAACTTCGGAAAGGCAGTGGAAACTGAACAGCTAGAGTATGGTAGGGGCAGAGGGAATTCCTGGTGTAGCGGTGAAATGCGTAGAGATCAGGAAGAACATCGGTGGCGAAGGCGCTCTGCTGGACCATAACTGACACTCAGGGACGAAAGCTAGGGGAGCGAATGGGATTAGATACCCCAGTAGTCCTAGCCGTAAACGATGGATACTAGGTGTTGTCTGTATCGACCCGGACAGTGCCGTAGCTAACGCGTTAAGTATCCCGCCTGGGGAGTACGCACGCAAGTGTGAAACTCAAAGGAATTGACGGGGGCCCGCACAAGCGGTGGAGTATGTGGTTTAATTCGATGCAACGCGAAGAACCTTACCAGGACTTGACATGTCGCGAATCTTCTGGAAACAGAGGAGTGCCTTCGGGAGCGCGAACACAGGTGGTGCATGGCTGTCGTCAGCTCGTGTCGTGAGATGTTGGGTTAAGTCCCGCAACGAGCGCAACCCTCGTGTTTAGTTGCCATCATTAAGTTGGGCACTCTAAACAGACTGCCGGTGACAAACCGGAGGAAGGTGGGGATGACGTCAAGTCAGCATGCCCCTTACGTCCTGGGCTACACACGTACTACAATGGTAGGGACAGAGGGCAGCCAACCCGCGAGGGCGAGCTAATCCCGTAAACCCTGCCTCAGTTCAGATTGCAGGCTGCAACTCGCCTGCATGAAGGCGGAATCGCTAGTAATCGCAGGTCAGCATACTGCGGTGAATCCGTTCCCGGGCCTTGTACACACCGCCCGTCACACCATGGAAGTTGGCCACGCCCGAAGTCATTACTCTAACCTTTCGAGGAGGAGGATGCCGAAGGCAGGGCTGATGACTGGGGTGAAGTCGTAACAAGGTAGCCGTACCGGAAGGTGTGGCTGGATCACCTCCTTTTAGGGAGACCATCTGATAGTCGACCGAACCTAAACAATAGGTCGTTGTCAGTTATCCCTGGTCGTTCGAGGAATAGATGTCAAAGCTTTCAAACTATTAACTGGTTCGGAACTCGCGGGCTATTAGCTCAGTTGGTTAGAGCGCACCCCTGATAAGGGTGAGGTCCCTGGTTCAAATCCAGGATGGCCCACCTGGAAAAAAGTGATGAATTGTCAGTAATGAGTAATGGATCATCTTAGATGAATTCAGGACTCATAAAATCAAAATCAGAACTTGCTTAGTGGGGGTATAGCTCAGTTGGTAGAGCGCCTGCCTTGCACGCAGGAAGTCAGCGGTTCGAGTCCGCTTACCTCCACTCTCACTAACTATAACCAACACAAAAAACTCAAATAAATAGAAATCAGCACCCAGACTAACTTTGTCAAAGAAGCTCAAAAAAGAAGTCGGAATGCTGGAGTCTAGAACTCTAGTCAGAACCTTGAAAACTGCATAGAAATTAAGTCATCAAAGCGTGTCAGTCATCCGAGCAATCGGAGTATCTGACAAGCGACCACCATGAAAAAATCAAGTGGTCAAGTTACAAAGGGCTAACGGTGGATACCTAGGCACACAGAGGCGAAGAAGGACGTGGCGACCGACGATAAGCTCCGGGGAGCTGGAAGCAAGCATTGATCCGGAGATGTCCGAATGGGGCAACCCAGTAAGCATCAGTTGAATACATAGACTGATAGCAGCGAACCCAGCGAATTGAAACATCTTAGTAGCTGGAGGAAGAGAAAGCAATAGCGATTTCCCAAGTAGTGGTGAGCGAACGGGAAACAGCCTAAACCAGAGGTTTTTACTTCTGGGGTCGTGGGACAGTCAATTAACGTATCTTCAAGCTAGACAAAGCAGTTGAAAGCTGCACCAGAGAAGGTGAAAGTCCTGTAGTCGAAAGTAGAAAAGAGCGTGACTGTATCCCGAGTAGCACGGGGCCCGTGAAATCCCGTGTGAATCAGCGAGGACCATCTCGTAAGGCTAAATACTACTGTGTGACCGATAGTGAACCAGTACCGCGAGGGAAAGGTGAAAAGAACCCCGGAAGGGGAGTGAAATAGAACATGAAACCGTTAGCTTACAAGCAGTGGGAGGACGATTTAACG